>NZ_JBEXYL010000188.1:0-8230 GCF_040630895.1 Streptomyces sp. NPDC005728 | reverse complement strand
GACTGCACAACCTGGCCCTCGCTGGGTAAGCACCCACCTCGGCCCAAGTCCATCCCAGCCATGGCCCAACATGCGCTTACGGGACGTCGTTTAGTAGGGCTTGGTCAGGTCGGTATGGGGTCTGGCGTGTTGCGGTGACAGGTGGGGCAGGCGCCGGTCCAGACCGCGAGGAGTAGCTGCAGTTCGCGGGCGACTCGGTAGAGGCTCAGGCCGACGCCATCCCTTTTGGGGACTGAAGGTCCCCTCGTAGCGTGGAGTCCCTGTTGCCAGGGGAAGTTGAGGTTGTCAATCCCCTCGTTGTGTGGAGATCCTCTAAGCGGGCAGCTCCAGGGTGGAGTTGGCGCGGTGGTTGTGTTCGTAGTCGGTTGGGCTGCGGTACCCACATACGCTGTGTAGCCGCCGGGTGTTGTAGAACCCGGTGATCCACGTGGCGATCTTCAGCCGGGCCTCGGCGCGGGTGACGAACGTGTGCCGGTGGACGTACTCGACCTTGAGAACGCTGTTGAACGCTTCGCTGACGACGTTGATGCCCCTATGGATGTCAAGCTGCACCTGGCATCAGGGACTCCACGCTACGAGGGGATCTTCACATTCCACACTCGTGTAGGCCGGGAACAGCAAATGGCCCGCCTCAGCGGGGGTGTGAGGCGGGCCGCCTGGCGGCAGCGCTGTCCTGCTCAAACGAAGGAAAATCGCAGAACTGTGCCCCGACGGATGGTCGGTTCCACAACTGACCGGTTGCGGCGCCACCAAGATCATGAATCTTACACACCATGCACCGCGACGGTGTTACGGCAGGAGCTACCAAGTGGTAATTGATAGATCAATGACGACCTGCGTCACGTGTCGAGGAAGAATGAGCGTTCCACACATTGAGGTCTTTCAGCGTTGCCGCTCCAGGGTGAGGACGGCTGCTGCGATTGACGTCATTCGATTCGGGCTGCACCGCGCTCTTCGGAAGATCCGCCAGGCCTTCAGTCGTGCGACTCCGCGCTCGACCGGGCCCGCGCCTTGGACAGCGCCCGGTTGATGGTCAGTTGCGTGAGCGTCAGCTCGCCTCCCGCAGGCCGTCCGGCTGGTGTGGTCACCCAGGCGCCGGCACCGATGTAAGCGCGATCGGCCAGGATGGGCACCCCTTGACGCTCGCAGATCCTGATGATGCGGTGGGCCCGGGCCGCAGTGAGGTCGTGGCAGCGTCCCGGCAGGGCCGGGGACAGCCACAACACCTCGCCATGGGGGTCGGTGACCACCTGCACGTTCACCCCGTGCCAGCGGTGCTTGGCCGAGTAGTCGGCCCGGCCCTCGCCCAGGCGGTCGCACTTGGCCAGGGTGCCGTCGAGCAGGACGAACTCGGGGTCCGCCTCGCGCAGAGCGCGCAGCAGACCCGGGGCGCGGGCGGCCAGCAGCTCGATGACCGCGCTGGTGTAGGCGTGCGCGGTGCCGACCGAGATGCGGAAGCCGACCGCGATCTGCGCGAGGGGCTCGTGCTTGCGCAGGTACACCAGAGCGACCAGGGCACGCTGGTGCGGTGGGAGCTTGCAGCGGCGGTCACCCTCGCGGGTGACGATGAGCATGGTGACCCATTCGATGAGCGCATGGGGCAGGTCGAGCGCGGCAGGATGAGGGACCAACAAGGCTCCTGCGCCGATGGGTTGAGACGTCGAACACCTCCCTCAACGGCACGGGAGCCTTGTGCGTTGCGAGCAAGGTTGCCGTCACCCGATCGGTGGCCTCACTGAAAGACCTCAGTGTCTCGATGGCAGGCTTCGACGTGCTGACCACGCTGCGGCGGGCCGGCAGCCCCTTCCGTCGCACGTCGGGGCAGCTGGCCGACTCGGGGTTGATCAGTTCGGCCGGCATCACGCCGAGGATGGACCGGCTGGAGAAGGACGGGCTGATCGCGCGGGAGCGGGATCCGGACGATCGCCGAGTGGTCTACGCGCGGCTCACCGAGGAAGTCCTGGCGAAGGCCGACGCGCTGTTCGCGGAGCACCTGGCCAACGAGCAGCGCATGCTTGCTGCGCTGTCGCCCGTCGAGCGCCGGGGAGCTCGCGCGGTTGCTGGCGAAGCTGGAGAAGTCGATGTTCGACGCGGGAGAGACTGGCGAAGGCGCGTGATCCTGCCGGCCGCGGTCCGGTGCGGCCTGCTGTTCGGAGCTCGGCCACGATCCTCCGGATGTTTTGACTCAAAGATCCTTTATCAATTGGCCATTGTGGCTTTGTAAGCCGTCGCCCTCAAGGGCGTGAGCTGGCGTATTCATCACACTTACCTACCCTGTCCCCAAGTGCTTAAGGACTTATATTTCAAGATACGAGTCAGATCGCCTGCGTGGCACTCCTGAGAGGACTGCGATGCTTGCCAACGAGCTACTGATAGCGGGACGGTGGCGGCGCGGCCGCGGGGCCCCGATCGACACCGTGGATCCCGCCACCGGGCGATCCCTGGCCGTGATTCACACCGCTTCCCCCGAGGACGTGGAGGAGGCCGCGAAGGGAGCATTCCGCGCGGTCCGCAGCCCCTCCTGGCGCGGCTGGCACTTCCGCGAACCGGCCCGCCTGCTCAACCGCGTCACGGACCTGATCGAACGCGACGCAGCCTACCTGGCGGCCCTGCACACCTCGGACACAGGCAGCATCCGCACCGAGAGCCGCGCCCTGGTCCGCGCCGCCGCCAAGACATTCCGCCACGCGTCGGCCGCGGCCGAGACGACCCACAGCACGCTCAAGCCCGCCCGCTGGCCCTACGGCATGCTCGGCGTGCGCGAGCCCATCGGGGTCGTCGGTGCCATCACCTCCTGGAACTCCACGCTCGTCAGCGTTGCCCGAGCCATCGCTCCCGCGCTGGCTGCGGGCAACGCCGTACTGCTCAAGCCACACACATGGACTCCCCTGATCCCGTTTGCCCTCGCCAGACTCGTCGAGCAAGCAGGGTTTCCCGCCGGGCTGCTGTCCGTGCTGCCGGGCCGCGGGTACATCGTGGGCGACGCGATCGTGCGCCACCCCCTCGTCGGCAAGGTAGCCTTCACCGGCTCTGCCGGTACTGCGCGGGAGATCGCCCGCGCCGCCGCCGACAAGCTGATGCCCGTCGACCTGGAGCTCGGCGGCAACTCCCCGACTATCGTGTTCGAGGACGCCGACCTCGAACAGGCCCTGGTGGGTGCCCTGTCCGACATCCACTCCTCCAGCGGGCAATGCCGAACCGCCGACCCCCGGCTGTTCGTCGCCCGTTCCCGCTACGAGGAGTTCGTCGGCGAACTGGTGGTCCGTGCCCGCAGCCTGCGCCTCGGACCCGGCATCGCCCCCGGCACGCAGGTCGCACCGCTCGTCCATCACCGCCACCGCGACACAGTCGCCGCCTATGTGGACCTGGCGCGCAAGGACGGCGCCCGAGTGCTGTGCGGAGGCACGGCCCCCGAGGGACACCAATACCGAGAGGGTGCCTATTACCTGCCGACCGTCCTGGAAGGCCTGTCCCACAACTCACGGGTCTGTCGGGAGGAGATCCTCGGACCCGTCCTGGTCGCCCTGCCCTTCGACGACGAGGACGACCTGGTGATCCAGGCCGGCGACAGCGTCCGCGGCCTGGACTGCAGGCTATGGGCCCGCGACCACGCCAGGGCCTGGCGGGTGGCGGACCGCATCGAGGCCGGAAACGTGTGGATCAACACGCGCAGTCAGCCGGGCATCCCCACCCTGTCCGGCGGGACGAAGGCCGGCGGTGCCGACGGCGGGGATCCGGACCCGGAGGCCATTCGTGCCTACCAGCGTCGGCGCAGCCTGTGCTGGGCACCGGGATCGGCCCCGTTGCCTCGGCCGGTACCTGGCGGCGCCTCGCCGCGCCGGGACGGCGCCTCTACATGATCGTCCGGCTTCCCGCCGCCGGCACCCCGCACTCGGTAGCCGGCCCCGTCAGGCCGCCGCGCACTCACCTGCGGAGATGTCTCCATGGCTAGGTGGGACAAGGCCTCACCGACCGGACCGTCCTGGTCACCAGAGACGGTCCGGGCTTCGGCCCGGCCGTGGTCCGGCTTCTGCCGTCCGAGGACGCGGGTGCCGTCGGCCACGACTGTGTCTGGGCGGCTGGGGCCGAATCCGCCCTGGCCGCGGCCGGCGACCGGCCGCTCACCGCCGTGTACTCCGGAGCGGGCGGTGGCATCCTGCCGAAGCGTTCCTACAGGGGAGTACGTGAGCGTGTTCGAACTGGGTTTCATCCGGCAGGCCATCGGGCTGTTGCTGCGCTCGGCGGATGCGGGCGGGTTCCCCGCCGGGTTGCTGGTCGTGCGCGACGGAGCCGTGCTGGCCACGGTGACAAAGCCAGAGGGTGGGGTGATGTGATCCGAGTGCCCACGCGACCGTGGTCGCCGTCGGGGAGGCGTGCCGGGCGACAGGGTCGCACGGCCTGTCCGGTGCAGTGCTCTTCTCGTCGCTGGAGGTGTGCGTGCTGTGCTTCGCCGCGGCGCAATGGGCAGGCGTGGGCACTCTCGTGTACGCGCTACCGAAGGCCCCTTGGATGGTCGAGCGCGGGCACGACTTGCGGGAGCTGAACACGCGCAGCACCCGGCCCATCGAACTGATTCATGTGGCTGCGGCCGAACAGCGGGCCCTTTCGGTCGTCACGGAGTGGGTCCGCCGCAGGTGGGCCCGGACGGGGCTCCCCTGGCTCGACGAGCGCAGCAGGGGCGTACGCGCCACTCAGCCCGGTGCGGGTCCGATCGTCCCGCGCCCACAGCCGGTTGATGCACGGGCGTGATCCCTGCGTCACCGGGTGCCGCAATGCGGGTGATGCCCGCGGGCCGCCGTGCCGGGGGGACGGAGGAGGAGCCGGCACGGCGGTCCGGTCGGAGCCGTCGGACTACGCCGACGTCGGGTCCCGGAACGACGGGATCCCCTCTCTGTCCAAAATCCTGCCACCAGGGCCAGATTGCAGTCAATAATGGCGAACGACATTCTGCAATAATGAACACAGCCAGTACCCCAGAGTGCTGCTGATGGAGTGGGCCTGAGCACACGCTCAGGTGCCATGTACTGGCGCAAGTTGCTGGCGCGGGGTCAGGCGGACGTCAGCCGGGGCAGGCCTGCTTCACTGCGGTGCCCTGACACCGCCGACCCTGGGCGTGTTCAGCGTTGCGGTCACGGCTCACGGTCCGGGGGCGCCCAGAGTGGTCGAGCTACGTCGGGCCGGGGCTCTGGGCACCCACGACGCCCCACGTCTGGGCCGGGCTGCCGTCGAGGGCTTTGATGACCACGGAATCCGGCCCCGGGGCCACTACAGCGCTCACCGCGCCGTTCGCTGCCCCCCTGAGCACGAGAGCTCCGGGGGGCGTCAGGTCGAACTGTGCGCCGGAAACCGGCGTTGTGTTGCACGCGCTGATGGTGAGGCTCTGTCCGTCGCTGGCTTCCGGCGCCGCCAGGCACAGGTTCGGATCGGCTGCGCTGTGGAACGTACCGTCCGGTGCGCGGTTCCACTTCTGGGTCAGCGCGGTGGCGCACGAAGCGGTCACCACGGCATTTCCCGGCGCCGTCACGCCGTCGCGGACGTCCAGGCACTCCCCCGTCGCCGAGTTGCGCAGCGCGACCTGCACCACGGCGCCGGAGGTGGCCTGCGGGGCCGGTGCACCAGCCGTGACGCCCCCGCCGTTCTGCTGGATGGCGTAGGCCCCCGTCGCGAGCAGTGCCACGAGGGCGACGCCTGCGGCTTGAGGGCCCGCGAGCGACCTGCCACGCGCCGGCCGTCGGGCAGTGCTGTGGGTAGCGGCGTGTCGCTGAGTGGGGCCCTGGGTCCCAGCGTGCCGCGCCGTCCCGCTCTGCCCCGGGGGGGGAGCCGGCAGCAGGGATGACGAGGGTGTGAGGACAGGCATGCTGTTTGTGACTTGGGGGGCGCCGACGTCCTCGTCCACGCGGGACAACAGGGCCTGCACGCCCGCCTGGAGGTACTGTGCGGCGCCCCAGGGCAGGATGGCGTTGACCAGGGCGAGACGCAGCCAGCCGGGGTCCGCCAGGCCTCCTGCCGAGGTCCGGCACTGCGCGCATTCCAGGAAATGCCTGCCGAGCTGCGGGCTTCCGTTCGGGTTGCCGTACGGGGACGACGCCAGCAGGCTGCCGTACTGCAGGCACACCCCGTCGACGCCCCGGACCCGCAGTGCCTGCACATACCGCTCGTGCAGGCGGTTGCGGGCCTGGGCCAGCTGGCGCTGGGCGCCGCCCTGCCACTCCTGGGACGCCTCCGCCTCCACGTCGAGGTGCCACAGCAGGCGCTGGTCGGACTCGGGCAGGGCGACGAAGGCGTCATAGAGAGCAGCAGCCTGATCGGGGCCGAGCAGGCGGGCCGGGTCCGGTTCCCCGTCGAGCCAGGCGCGCAGCTGGGCGTTCACGTAGCCGACGCGGTCGTCCGTCTGCGCCCACTCGGCGGCCGTCTTCAGGATGGCGAGGAGGAGCTGGGGCCGCCAGGCGAAGAAGCGACCGTCCGAGGCTTTGACTTCGTCGATGAGCCGGGCGAACGCAGCCATCGCCATCCGGGTTCCCGCGTCCTGGTCCGCGACGCAGATTCCCGCGTACTGCAGCACTCGCTCCCAGTGCCGGTCGAACAGGACGCCGACAACGCGATCCGACCGGGGGCCCGCTATTTCCCCGCGCAGCATCTCCGTCAGCTCCGTGTCGGAGGGCGCGACAGTTGTTGGGGGTTGTGCGGAGCGCGGGCTCAACGGTCCTCCAGACGTGGTCAGACGACTCGGCGTCATTCCGCGAAAGGCATCGTCAGCCGGGCACGGGCCGCCCGTGATGCGAGCCGGGCCCAGGAGGGTGCCGTGTATGCGGGCAGCTTGCCGTGCCCACGCAGTCGAGAATAAATCATAGGAATAGCATTCATCAACAATGAACTTTGTTCACCATATGCGAGATGCTGGCCTTGCTGCCCGCGTCCGGGAGCCAAGGGAAACATCTAGTCGATCCGGCAAGCACTTCCGGCCACGGATGACTGGATGAACAGCGCGGAGCCGGGACGCGTAACGCGAGAGGGACCCTCGTGTCTCCCTGCATATCGACGCAACTCCCGGCGTCAGGAGATCGCATGAAACCCAGACATCACCAGCGTTCACCCCTGATCGGCCCGCTCTGCGTGCTCACCGCCGCAATGGCGCTGGCCGGCGTGGGCTTTGCAGTTCTCATACCGAATGCCCAGGCCGGAACCGGCTCGTCAGCACCGCAATCCGCCTTGTCGGCGGCGTCCGCGCAACCCCGACTGCGCTCGGCCCAGGAGGACACAGCCGCACAGAACCAGGCAAACGGGCCGGCCTTTGCAGACTTCGTGGACATCACCAAGGTGAGGCCCAACGTTCAGGAGCCTTCGCCGGGGCCGAACGCCTCCACCGGGACGTTCCAGTCCTCGTGCGGGGTCAACGCGGACCGCCACCTCAATCCGGACAACGTCATCGTCGCGCCGGGCGTGAGCAACGGCGCCCACCACATGCACGACTACGTCGGCAACCTGACGGTCGACGCCTTCTCCACCAACGCGAGCCTTGCAGCCTCCGACACGACGTGCACCAACAGTGACCAGTCGACCTACTACTGGCCGGTGCTGCGGCTGCGCTCGTCGTCGAGCGAGGTGGATCTGGACGCCCCGGGCGGCGGCCTGGACAACAACGACGGCACGATCCTGCACCCGGCGAGCGTGGACATCGTGATGAAGGGCAACCCGCTGTCGAAGGTCACCGCCATGCCCCGCTTCCTGCGGATCATCACCGGGGACGCCAAGGCGTTCAGCAAGGGCCCCGCCAACGCCAACGCCTCTTGGAGCTGCACCGGCTTCGAGGACCGCCAGCTCAAGTACAAGTACCCCCTGTGTCCCGCCGGCAGCAACGTGGTGCGCACGTTCGCGTTCCAAAGCTGCTGGGACGGCCGGAACATCGACAGCCAGGACCATCGCACCCACGTCGCCTTCGCCTCCCCCGAGGGCCAGTGCCCGGCCGGATTCGCGCCGATCCCCCAGCTGGTCGAGCGGATCACCTACGACGTGGGCGCGGACAACCAGCAGATCGCCGTGGACAGCTTCCCCGAAGAGGACCACAAGGCCGTGACCGATCACGGCGACTTCGTCAACGTGATGACCGCCGAGCTCATGAACAAGGCGGTGGACTGCATCAACAACGGCAGCAAGTGCGGCTGACACCGACCGGACGTACGCGCCGAGGTACGGCTGGGGCACGACGACCGCCCACGGGTCCACCTCCGCC
>NZ_JBEXYL010000187.1:0-8316 GCF_040630895.1 Streptomyces sp. NPDC005728 | reverse complement strand
GCGCCCTCGCCCATGGGCGAGGGCGCTGCCTACCGTCCGCAGAAGGGATCAGCTCGCCGCGTAGTTGCGCAGGAACAGCGCCTCCGCGACCGACAGCCGCTCCAGCTCCTCGGGGGACACGCTCTCGTTCACCGCGTGGATCTGCGCCTCCGGCTCGCTCAGGCCGATCAGCAGGATCTCCGCCTGCGGGTAGAGGCCGGCGAGGGTGTTGCACAGCGGGATGGAGCCGCCCTGGCCGGCGTACTGCATGGTCTCGCCCGGGTAGGCGACCGCCATCGCGTCGGCCATCGCCTGGTAGCCCGGGCTCGTGGTGTCGGCGCGGAACGCCTGGCCCTGGCCGATCTGCTCGGTGCTCACCCGGGCGCCCCACGGGGTGTGGGCCTCGACGTGGGCCTGCAGCAGCTTGGTGGCCTCGGCCGCGTCCACGCCCGGCGGCACGCGCAGGCTGACCAGGGCCCGGGCGCTCGACTGCACCGACGGGGTGGCGCCGACGACCGGCGGGCAGTCGATGCCGAGGACGGTGACGGCGGGACGGGCCCAGATGCGGTCGGCGACCGAGCCGTCACCCAGGAGACCGACCTCGTCCAGCACCTTCGCGTCCGTGCGGAACTGCTCCTCGGCGTACTCCAGGCCCTCCCACCGCGCGGTGGCGTCGAGGCCGTCGACCGTGGTCGAGCCGTCCTCGGCGCGCAGCGAGTCCAGGACGCGGATCAGGGCGGCCAGGGCGTCCGGGGCGGCGCCGCCGAACTGGCCCGAGTGCAGGTTGCCGGCGAGGGTGTCGATCTGGACCCGCACCAGCGTCATGCCGCGCAGGGTGGTGGTCACCGTCGGCAGGCCCACCCGGAAGTTGCCCGCGTCGCCGATGACGATGGCGTCAGCCTTCAGCAGCTCGGGGTGCTGCTCGGCGTACCGCTCCAGGCCGCCCGTGCCCTGCTCCTCGGAGCCCTCGACGATCACCTTTACGTGCACGGGGACGCCGCCGTTCGCCTTCAGCGCGCGCAGCGCGAGCAGGTGCATGATCGCACCGCCCTTGCAGTCGGCGGTCCCGCGGCCGTACCAGCGGCCGTCCCGCTCGGTCAGCTCGAAGGGCGGGCTGGTCCAGCCCGCCTCGTCCAGCGGGGGCTGCACATCGTAGTGCGCGTAGAGCAGAACCGTTTTGGCACCCTCGGGGCCCGGCAGGTAGCCGTACACCGACTGCGTGCCGTCCGGGGTGTCGAGCGGGGCCACGTCCACGAAGCCGTCGGCGCGCAGTGCGTCGGCGATCCAGTTCGCGGCGCCTTCGCTCTCGCTCTTCGGGAACTGCGCGAAGTCCGCCACCGACTTGAAGGCGACCAGCTCGGTCAGCTCCGCCTTGGCCCGGGGCAGCAGCGAGGCTACGGTCTCGGCGACCGGATTCGACGACATGGGCACGCTCCTCGTAGGTGCGACGTTGTACAGCTGAGTAGACCGATCCTCCCACAGTGGCCTGCGACGATCGTCGCCGTAGGATGCGGGGGATAAGGTGCGGCAGCGGCTTGATCGGAGCAGTAGACCATCGTGAGCGGCGAGAACTCTTCGGCGGACGACGTGCAGCGGGTGTGGGACGTCGTCGTGGTGGGTGCGGGACCCGCGGGGGCCTCGGCCGCCTATGCGGCGGCGGTCGCGGGGCGGCGCGTGCTGTTGCTGGAGAAAGCCGAGCTGCCCCGCTACAAGACGTGCGGAGGCGGCATCATCGGCCCCTCGCGAGACGCGCTGCCGCCCGGCTTCGAACTGCCCTTCCGGGACCGCGTGCACGCGATCACGTTCTCGAACAACGGGCGCTTCACCCGTACCCGCCGCTCCAAGCAGATGCTGTTCGGGCTGATCAACCGCCCCGAGTTCGACCAGCTGCTGGTCGAGCACGCCCAGAAGGCGGGCGCCGAACTGCGTACGGGCGTCACGGTGCAGCGCGTCGAGCAGCACGGCTCCGCGGTGCCGGACCGGCGTACG
Organism: Streptomyces sp. NPDC005728; assembly: GCF_040630895.1. Taxonomy (NCBI): domain Bacteria; kingdom Bacillati; phylum Actinomycetota; class Actinomycetes; order Kitasatosporales; family Streptomycetaceae; genus Streptomyces; species Streptomyces sp. NPDC005728. The sequence goes on along the minus strand of NZ_JBEXYL010000187.1, from coordinate 6,348 downwards.
GTCGCCGTGGTGCTCCAGGGCGGGGAGACGGTCCTGGCCCGCGCGGTGGTCGGCGCCGACGGCAGCGCCAGCCGCATAGGGGCGCACGTCGGAGTGAAGCTGGACCAGGTCGACCTCGGCCTCGAGGCGGAGATCCCGGTCCCGGAGACGGTCGCCGAGGACTGGAAGGGGCGGGTGCTCATCGACTGGGGCCCCATGCCGGGCAGTTACGGCTGGGTCTTCCCGAAGGGCGACACGCTGACGGTCGGCGTGATCTCGGCGCGCGGCGAAGGCGCCGCCACCAAGCGGTACTTGGAGGACTTCATCGCCCGGCTCGGGCTGGCCGGCTTCGAGCCGAGCATCTCCTCCGGGCACCTGACGCGCTGCCGGGCCGACGACTCGCCGCTCTCCCGCGGCCGGGTGCTGGTCTGCGGTGACGCGGCGGGGCTGCTGGAGCCGTGGACGCGCGAGGGCATCTCCTTCGCGCTGCGCTCGGGCCGGCTTGCGGGGGAGTGGGCGGTCCGGATCGCCGAGGCGCACGACGCCGTCGACACCCGTCGCCAGGCCCTGAACTACGCGTTCGCGATCAAGGCGCGGCTGGGCGTGGAGATGAGCGTCGGCAAGCGCATGCTCGCCGCGTTCGAACGCCGTCCCGGCATCCTCCACGCGGTCCTCACCGGCTTCCGCCCCGCCTGGAGGGCGTTCAAGGACATCACGCAGGGGGCGACCTCCCTGGGCGAGCTGGTCCGCTCCCACCCGATGGCCCAGCGCGCCCTGACCGCGCTGGACCGGGGGCCGGTTGTGCAGGCCGCTCCGGCCGCTCCGGCCGAGGACCCCGTCACTTCGTGACGGTGATCCGGAACACCGGGTGGTCGGCGGCGGCCGCGGCGATCTCCTCGTCGGACGACTTGGCCGTCACCCCCTGGAAGTACTGGTTGACCTCCCAGCCCCACTTCTCCAGGTAGGTCCGCAGGATCGGGAGCTTCTCCGCGTCGGGAAGCTCCACCGCGGTGAACGCGCGCACCTTCCGGCCCACCCGCAGCTCGCCGCCGCCGGCGGCGCGCATGTTGCGCACCCACTGCGAGTGGCCGCGCGCCGAGACGAGGTACTGCTCGCCCTCGTGGGTGTGCGGGTTGACCGGGATGCGCTGCATCGCCCCGCTCTTGCGGCCCCGCACGGACATCTCGGCGGTGCCCGCGATGCTGAGACCGTGCCGGGCGAGCCAGCCGATGATCCCGTTCAGCCGGACGTTCAGCGGGCTGCCCTTGAGGTAGTAGGGCGAAGACGACGACATGGAGACCCCCACAGTTTGGGAGAGCGGTGCTCTCGCTTGACTCCAGTGTGGGGGAGACAGGTGCTCCAGAGCAAGAGCGGTGCTCTCTTTTTGGTGCACCGCTTCTCTTTGTGTGCACTGCTCTGCCCTCGTGGCACACTGCTGGTATGAGCACCGCACAGGGCGCCCGCGCGCGGGCCAGGATCGAAGTGACCGCCGCCATCAAGGACGAGGCGCGCAGACAACTCGCGGCGGAGGGCGCGGCGAAGCTCTCGCTGCGGGCCGTCGCCCGCGAGCTGGGCATGGTCTCCTCGGCGCTCTACCGCTACTTCCCCAGCCGCGACGAGTTGCTGACCGCGCTGATCATCGACGCCTACGACTCCCTCGGTGAGGCGGCGGAGACGGCCCACTCGACGGCCGCGGTCGCGGACCATGTGCGGCGCTGGACGGCCGTGTGCGAGGCGGTGCGCACCTGGGCCCTCGCCCATCCGCACGAGTACGCCCTGATCTACGGGTCTCCGGTGCCCGGCTACTCCGCCCCCGAGGCCACCGTCCCGGCCGCCGCGCGCGTGGGCCTGCTCCTCATCGGCATCGTCCGCGACGCCCTCCAGGGCCCCGGCCTCGCCGACCTGCCCCTCCCCGCCGAACTGCGTCCCGAGGCCGAGCGCATGGCGGCGGATCTTGCACCCGACCTGCCTCCCGAGGCGGCCGTGGCGCTGGTGGCGGCCTGGTCCCAGCTGTTCGGGCTGGTCGGCTTCGAGCTGTTCGGCCAGTTCCACCGGGTGGTGGAGGACCGGGAGACGTTCTTCCGGCACGCGGCCGCCCGGCTCGCCCAGGGCGTGGGACTGGGCGTGGGGCTGGGCCGCCCCTGACGCCCGGAGGCCGGGACCGGCTCCCGGCCTCACCTATGCCTCGGGAATCAGGACGACCTTCCCGGTCACCGTGCCGGACTCGGCCAGCCGCATCGCCTCGGCGACCTCGGTGAGCGGAAGCCGGGCGGCGATCGGTGCGGTGACCTCGCCGCGCTGCAGGGCGTGGAACACCTGGGTGAGGTCGGCACGCAGCCGGGTCCGGAAGCCGTCCTTGTTCAGGGCGCGGCCTGCCCAGACGTTGAAGAAGTACGCGTGGCGGCCGTTGGGCAGCGCGTTCCACCACCACACCCGGCCGAGGATCTTCAGGACGGGCCACTGCTTGGAGCCCGAGTCGTCCCGGGTGGTGGCACTCCCGTAGGAGACGAGGGTTCCGCCGGGGGCGAGCAGCCGCCAGGAGTCGGTGACGCTGCGCCCGCCGAGGTGGTCGAAGGCGGCGTCGACCCCGCCGGGGGCGAGTTCCCGGACCCGGGCCGGGACGTTCTCGGTGCGGTAGTCGACGGGGGTGACACCCAGGTCGCGCAGGGCCTCGTGGTGGCGCGCGGACGCCGTGCCGATCACCTTCAGGCCGGCCGCGCGCGCGAGCTGCACCAGGACCGTGCCGACACCGCCGCCCGCGCCGTGGACCAGGACCGTCCCGCCGCTGCGCACCCGGGCCTTGCGGTACAGCATCTGCCACGCGGTGATCCCGTTGACCACCAGCGTCTCCGCCTCCGCCGCGCCGATCCCGGACGGCACCTCCACCGCATCGGCCGCGTCGAGCAGCACATGACTGGCCCAGCCGCCGACCTTGACCAGAGCCGCCACCCGCTTGCCGACGAGGCCCGGTGCGACGCCGGTGCCGGCCGTGAGAACCGTGCCGACCAGGTCGTAGCCGGGCACGAACGGGAAGGGCGGCTGGTCGTAGTAGCGGCCCCGGCGCATCTGCTGCTCCGCGAAGGACACCCCGGTGGCCTCCATCCGCACCAGGATCTGGCCGGCACCCGGCAGCGGGATGTCCCGGTGCCGGAGCTGCAGCCCCTCCGGCTCGACCGTGCCCGGCAGCACGACCTCGACGAGTTCCTTGCTTTCCATGACGACCTCCAGGTCGGAGAGGGACTGCCGGCACACCGGGTGGCTAGAGCAGTTCGCTTGAGTTAGAAGCTATAACTAAAATGAAGCTCACTAGCTCCGGTGTCAAGTGCTCGTGGACAGGTCTCGTTACGCCCTCTATCGACAGTGATACGTTGAAACCACGACGACGAGGAGCGTGAGGGTGATGGCGGCAGGCGCGGCGAGTCCCCGGGAGCGGTACCGCAGTCAGGTGCGGGCGGAGATCAAGGCGAAGGCCTGGGAGCAGATCGCCACCGCGGGCGCGTCGGGGCTGTCCCTCAACGCCATCGCCAAGGAGCTGGGCATGAGCGGCCCGGCGCTCTACAGGTACTTCGGCGGCCGGGACGACCTGATCACCGAACTGGTCCGGGACGCCTACCGCAGCCTGGCGGACACCTTCCGCGCCGCGGCCGACGCGGGCTCCGGCCTGCCCGGCCTGGCCCGGGCGCTGCGCCGCTGGGCGCTGGAGGATCCCCAGCGCTACTTCCTCGTCTACGGCACGCCCGTCCCCGGCTACCGGGCGCCGGACGACATCACCGCCATCGCCCAGGAGATCATGGCCGCCCTGCTCGACGTCTGCGCGGCCGAGGAGCCCCGGGCCGCATCGCCCGACGCGTTCGAGACCCACCTCGCGGACCACCGCGGATGGGCGGGCGACCATCCCGCCCCACCGCCCGTGCTGCGCCGCGCCCTGGCGTTCTGGACCCGCCTACACGGAGCCCTCTCCCTGGAACTCGCCGGCCACTTCACGGGCATGGGCTTCGACGCGGAGCTGCTCTTCACCACCGAGGTGGAGGGACTGGCAGGCGGGCGCTGAGCGTCGGGGCGGTCGTACTCCCCGGGGAGTATCCGCGGTCACCTCGCCCGGCTGACGTCCCCGCAGCCTGGCGGCGTCTAGCGTGACGGGCATGGAAGAGCAGCGCGGACCCGGTCCCTCGCACTGGTGGCGGGACGGGCCCCCGTGGTGGCACCGCCCCGGCGACCGGGAGCCGCGACCCGCGCGATGGCCCTGGCGCTCCACCGTGCTGATCACCGCGTTCGTCCTCGGCGGCTCGAACTTCGCCGCGCACGCGCAGCCCCACCGGGAGCAGCTCGACGGGTACGCGCGCCTCCTGCTGCTCGTGGCCTCGCTTCTGCTGCTGTGGCGGCAGCGCCACCCGGTGGCCGTCGTCTTCGGTACGGCGACCGCGGCCCTGGTCTACCTCGGCGCCGGCTACCCCTACGGCCCGGTCTTCCTGGCCGTCGCGGTCAGCTGCTTCAGCGCCGTCGTCGCCGGGCACCGGCGTGCCGCCTGGGCGGCCCTCGGCCTGTTGTGGGCGGGGCACGCCCTGGTCGCGCTGTGGCTCTACCGCCGGCTTCCGCCCCAGGGCGACAAGGCGGCGGGCGTGGGGCAGGAGATCGTCGTCGCCACCTGGGTGCTGGCCGTCGTCGCACTCTCCGAACTGGTCCGGGTGCGGCGCGAGCAGTGGGCGCGGGAGCGCGCGGACCGGGCCCAGGCCGCCCAGCGGCGCGCGGACGAGGAGCGGCTGCGGATGGCCCGCGAGCTGCACGACGTGCTCGCGCACAGCATCTCCGTCATCAACGTCCAGGCGGGCGTGGGACTTGCCCTGCTGGACAGCGATCCCGAGCAGGCGCGCGCGGCGCTCACCACCATCAAGGCCGCCAGCAAGGAGGCTCTGGGGGAGGTGCGCCAGGTCCTCGACACCCTGCGCGCACCGGGCGCCGCGCCGCGCGCCCCCGCACCCGGACTGGCCCGGCTGCCGGAACTGGTCGACCAGGCGGCGACCGCGGGCCTGACCGTCGACGTCCGGGGCGAGCCGCCGCACCTGTCGCCCGGCGCGGACCTCGCGGCCTTCCGCATTGTGCAGGAGGCCCTGACCAACGTCGTACGGCACTCCGGATCGCGGTACGCGCGCGTGTTGTTCGAGCACGAGGGTGGCGAACTCCGGCTGCGGATCGACGACGACGGGCCCGCGACCGGAGCCGACGCGGGCGGCAGCGGGAACGGGCTGGCCGGCATGCGGGAGCGGGCGGCCGCGCTGGGTGGCACCATCGAGGCGGGCCCGCGCCCCGACGGCGGCTTCCGGGTCCTCGCCGTACTGCCCTTGCACACCAGGGAGGACCAGTGATCCGGGTACTGCTCGCCGACGACCAGTCGCTCGTGCGGGCCGGTTTCAAGGCGCTGCTCGACGCGCAGCCGGACATCGAGGTGGCCGGAGAGGCCGCCGACGGCGAGGAGGCCTTGCGCGAAGTGCGCGAACTGCGGCCCGACGTCGTCCTGATGGACATCCGCATGCCCCGGCTGGACGGCCTGGCCGCGACCCGCCGCATCACCGGGGACGACGGGTTGCAGGACGTGAAGGTGGTCATGCTCACCACCTTCGAACTCGACGAGTACGTCTTCGAGGCGATCCGTTCGGGCGCCTCCGGGTTTCTGGTGAAGGACACCGAGCCGGAAGAACTCCTGCGCGCCGTAAGAGCAGTGGTCGAGGGCGACGCGCTGCTCTCGCCGGGTGTCACCCGCCGTCTCATCGCCGAGTTCGCGGCCCGCTCCAAGGAGCCCGCGGCCGCCGACGCCCTCGCTCGGCTCACCGAGCGGGAACGGGAGGTGATGGCCCTGGTCGGCATCGGCCTGTCCAACGAGGAGATCGCCCGACGCCTGGTGGTCAGCCCGCTCACCGCCAAGACCCATGTGAGCCGCACCATGGTGAAGCTGGGCGCCCGGGACCGCGCCCAGCTCGTCGTCCTCGCCTACGAGTCCGGATTGGTACGGCCGGGCTGGCTCGGCTGAGTCTCCCGCCGGAAGCGGACCAGCACACTGACCACCCGGGCCGCGAAGAGCACCGGCGCGAGGACCGTCCCGATCCGCAGCAGCGCCGCGGACAGCAGATGCGGCAGATCGAAGAGCAGTGCGGGCCCGGCGACGACCCCGAACACCACAGCAGCCGCGAAGGCCGCGCTGACCAGCGCGTACCCGATCTCCACCGTGGCCGCGTCCTGCTCGGCCCTGCTGCGCCGTCCCCCGTATGCGTACATACCGTCAGTCTCACAGACGTGCGCCCGGCGGGACAACCAACCCCCCCCCCCCCCCCCCCCCGCCGGCGGGGCCCCACGCCTGTGCGGGCCCCCACGCCC
>NZ_JBEXYL010000186.1:0-8411 GCF_040630895.1 Streptomyces sp. NPDC005728 | reverse complement strand
GTGCGACCAACGCCCTCGACGGGGTTGAGCTCGGGGGCGTACGGCGGCAGCTGGTAGACGGTCAGCCATAATCGGGCGGCGATCAGATCATGCATGGTGCGGCTGATGTGTGTGTTCACGTTGTCCCAGACCAGAACGATGGGGCCGCCGAGCTGTTGGTGCGCGGCATCCAGCAGGCGGGCGTAGTCGGTCTGAGTGAAGCCCTTGCGACGGCCCTTGGCGGGACCACGGTCGAGGTGGATGCGGTAGATCAGCCGTGGCCGGTGGCCGGCTTTGGTGCAGATCAGCGCCGCCATGGAGACACGTGTGGTGCCTGCAGCGGTGACACGCACCACCGGGGTGTGGCCCCGGCGGCTCCAGGTGCGGCCCTTGGGCGGCCTCAGGCCCTGGCCAGCCTCGTCCTCGAAGCAGAGCCAGGCGCCCAAGTCCGCCGCCCTCCTTCATGACGGGCCACTGCTCGTCCTTCCAGACGGCGATCTTCGCCTCGTCCCGCTCGGTGGCCTTGCGGGAGGGCACCTGCACGCTCCAGCCGATGCGGTGCAGCAGCAGGTCCAGTCCTGCCAGGGTGCACTCGACACCGAACCGGCGGCGCACGATCTCTGCGATCCTCGCCAGCGTCCAGCGCTGGTCACTCCAGCCGGAGGCGGCCGGGCCGGCCTCCAACACCGTTTCCAGCAGCCGGAGTTGACCCGCATCAGCTTGCCACGGGCGCCGCTGGGGCCCTTGGAGGCCAGGCCCTGCCTACCGCCCGATGCCAACGCCCGCCGCCAGCGGTTCGCCGACATCCTGGTCACCCTGAACCACCGGGCCACCTCCGGGTCACTGGCCCCGGCCTCGATCAGGTCAGCGGCTGCGAGCCGGACTTGCTCGCGCCGAGCCCGTTCCTCGGCCGCCAATCCACCGCTACCGGGATACCTCATCCTCCCGGCCATAGCGCGGTCCACGACAGCCGTCACGACCCGACGTAACCCGCACCGTCAAAGATCTCTAGAAGGGGCGAGCGTGACTGGCGTGGGATCGGATGAAGTCCGGGTCGGAGGGCGGCTGAACGGAGGCCTTCAGTGAGGTGACCACACCCGGATCGAGATGGATGACGTGGGCGTGCCCGTCCGCGTCGAATTTCTGGTACGTGCGTCGGTAGTGCGCCTTGTTGTGGGCGTCGACGGTCGAATCCGCGTCGCCCTTCACCTCTTGCGCCACGAGACCCGTGTGCAGCTTGTCCGAGTAGTCCGAGTTGAAGATGACCACCACGTCGCCGGGCTGAGCCTTGGCGGGATTGTCGCCGACATCCGTGCCGAGATCGTAGTCCATGATGAAGTCGTAGAGGCTTCGGTAGCCGATGACGTCCGAGATCAGCAGGAGATCGTATTCCTTGCCGTTCGGTGCCTTGTAGTGGTAATAGGAGTCCTGAGGATCATCCGGCTTGAGTCCGGGGACAAGGCCGCCCGCGGCAAGGGCGCGAGCGACGAACTCGGCGCACTCGAAATACGGCTGCGCCTGGCCGTCCTTCGCCCGGGGGGTGCTGTCGTCCCATGTGGTCCAGTTCCAGTGGGCGTCCGCGTACTGGACGGCCGTCTCGCGCCATTTGTCGGAAGCCCGGGCAGTTTTCTGTGTTTTCTGGTGCCCGACTGGAACCGCTTGCACGGGACCGGCGCTCATCCCCAGAAGTGCAACTCCCAGGGTGACGGCGGAGAAAGTACGAAGGGATTTCCCCCGGAAGGACATGGCGGTCACCTCTCGGCAGTTCCAGGTATCGCGCGGTCATGCACTCGTGTGGCGCCACGCTGCCGCGCCTCACGACGATCTTGTCCGCGGAGCGACCTTTTACCAGGGGTCCGGATCGAAAACTCACTCGGTAGAGAGAAGGAGACCCCCTCCGCGTACTCTCAATGCCGCAATGCTGCTGCAAACGAGATCTCGGCCGATTCGGCTCCGCCCTTGCGGATCTGCGTTCCAGGCAGTGGCGCCGGGACCGCCGGTTGCGCAAGCGGGTGGTCGCCGAACTGAGCGGTGCCGGCCAGGCTGCCCGGCGCTGGCGGCGATGCTCGATGCCTGCTCTGGGTGACGCAGCGAGCCGTTCGGCCGCAGAGCTCTGCCTGGTCGCTGTCGGCAGGCTCCCGGCCGACGCCGTCTGATGGCGTGCTCGCCTCGACTGCGGATCCTGCTGTGCGCCGATGACGGTGACTGTGGTGATGCCGACCGGCTTGCCTGCGTGCAGGGGTGGGCTCCTCCTGGCAGGAGGAGCCCACTTCGGGGGATGTGGGAGGGGCTATTCCGTGCGCAGGCCTTCCGGGCGCATCATCCGCAGCAGCGGCGGCAGGCTGAGCAGCGTGACCACGCCGACCACGGCCGCGCCCACGCCGGTCATGGTCAGGACGCTCGCCCAGTCCATGGCCACCGGTGTACGGGTCATCTTCAGCAGCACCGAGCCGAGGGTGATACCCACCGTTGTGGCCAGTACGAGGCCGAGTCCGACCGGGAGGGCCGTCTGCCACAGCACCGACAGGCTCAGCGTGCGGCGCCGGGTGCCGAAGGCGACCAGCGCGGAGAGCAGCTTCCTGCGCTCGCGCAGCTGCTCCAGCTGGGAGACCAGCAGACTCGCGCCGATCAGTGCCAGCACGAAGGCGGAGCCGACGAACAGGCCGGTGCGGATGGAGGTGTACTTGACGTCCTCCTCGGTCGCCGACCAGCTGTAGGTGCGTGCCAGGGGGTCGATCCGGGCGACGACGTTGCGTATGTACTCCCGTGAGTCCGGCACCGACGGGTCCAGACGCAGGTAGGCCCCGTCCGAGAACAATGCGGGCGCGGCCCTGGCCGGCAGGGCGGCGGGGGTGACCAGCAGACCGTTGGCGTCCTGCAGTGAGTCCTTGCGCGCGTCCACCACCCGCACGTTCGCCGGAACGGTCCAGGGCACCTCGATGCCGCGTTCGCCGGCGTCGCCGTACGACGGGTCGATGTAGAGCTGCCGACCGGGCTTCACCACGGCGATTTCGCCGGCGTTGCTGGGGGAGGTGTAGTGGCTCCTCGTTCGCGTGATGAACACGTCGCCGTCCTTGCAGGAGGGAAGCGTGGCGAGTTCGCGCAGGGCGGTGCAGTCACCCACGGTCAGGCCGTTGCTGTTCTTCGGGTCGCGACGCGCGTCCCCGTACTGCGATTGGGCCAGGGCCACTGCGGCCCGTACCCCTTTGGTGCCGGTGAATTCGCGCTCGACACCGGACAGCGGCTTGCGGTCGCTGAACTCGACCTGCATCTGGACCCGGCCGGGGTCCTGGCCGGTGGCCTTGGTGTACTGGCTCTGCGTTCCCGTGAACAGCATCTGCAGGGCGATGGCTCCGGCCACGGCGACGGCGATGCCGTTGACCATGCGTGCGGCGGTTCCGCTGCTCAGCTGCAGCCGCCGTACCGCGAGCTGCCAGGACAGCGCGCCCTTGCCGAGGCGGACGACGACCGCCTCCACGACCCAGGGGAGCAGCGCGGTGATGCCGATCAGCAGCAGCAGCACGCCGCCGATGACGAGGTACTGGTTGAAGTCGCCGTTCTTGCGGCCCTTGCCGATCATCGGGTAGAGCATCGCGAGGCCGGCCAGCGGCGGCAGCAGCCGCCACCACAGCCGGCGGCGGCGCTGCTTGGCCGCGCGCACGACGCCAAGCGGTTCCACCACCACGCCGCGCATCGCGAGCAGCGTGACGAGTACGGCGGCGACCGGGATCGCCACCGCGACCAGCGCGGCGAGCGCGGGGGAAGGATCGAGGTAGCTGGGCCAGACGCTCACGCCCAGCACCTCGGTGGAGCCCAGCGTCTGACGGCCGAGGAGGAAGAAGCCGGTGCCGATGACCAGGCCGAGCAGGGCTCCGGCGAGTGCTTCGCCCGCCGCGATCCGCCGGGTCATGTGGCTGTCCGAGCCGACCAGGCGCAGCGCGGCCAGCCGGCGGTCGCGGCGCTCGCCGCCGAAGCGGACGGCGGCGGCGATGAACACGGCGACCGGGGTCAGCAGCACCACGAACACGACCAGGATCATGAGCAGAAGCACCGGGTCGGTCTTCTCGGGTGTCGCGTCCGGGTGGCCATAGTCGGTCAGCCGGTGCACCGGGGAGACGTCCGTGAGTTTCAGCCCCGAGGCGCCCGCGTAGTAGGCCAGTTCGTGGGAGCCGATGAGTCCGCTCTCGCCGATCGTGCCGGTGATCTTGTAGGGCAGCCGCTCCCGCAGCAGCTTGGCGCCGCCCGAGGCGAGCAGGTCCCCCAGCGCGGGAGAGACCACCATCTCGCCCTTGCCCGGGAAGCTGTCGACCCCCGGGGGCAGCGGTGCCCGCTTGCCCTCGGGCTCGACGAGCCGGCCGCGGACGTCGTCGTCGTGCCAGGTGGTGTCGGTGACGGCGATCAGGAAGGTGTTGTCGGCCTTCGGCGGGGCCTTGTCGGAGTACCTGTAGTCGAAGCGGGCGTCCTCCACCTTGTGGCGGGCGGCGAACACGTTGGGCAGGACGGTGCACAGCAGGAGCAGTGCCACGCCGAGGCCGACGCCGACGGCGGTGAGCGTCATCCGGACCCAGCCCTCGCGTCCGCCGGTGAGGGCGAAGCGGACCCCCATGGCCAGGTCTCTGGCCCACTGGCGAGGACTCATACGGCGCGCTCCATGTCGCGGGACTTGCCGTCGCGGACGACGATCTCGCGGTCGGAGTAGGCGGCCACACGTGCCTCGTGAGTGACGAGGACGACGGCAGCGTTGGTCGAACGGGCCGCGTCGGTCAGCAGTTCCATCACGCGTTCGCCGTTGAAGGAGTCGAGCGCGCCGGTGGGTTCGTCGGCGAACAGCAGGCGCGGTCCGGTGACCAGCGCGCGGGCCACGGCGACGCGCTGGCCCTGGCCGCCGGAGACCTCGCCGGGACGCTTGGCCTTGAGGTCGTCGACCTCCAGGCGCTCCATCCAGCCGAGCGCGGTCCGCTCGGCGTCCTTGCGGGAGGAGCCGTTCAGCCGCAACGGCAGGGCGACGTTCTCCACACAGGTCAGCTCGGGCACCAGCTGACCGAACTGGAACACGAACCCGAACTCGGAGCGGCGCAGCGCGCTGCGCTGGGCATCGCTCATCTTCGTCAGTTCACGCCCGTTGTAGGTGATCGACCCGGAGTCGGGCGGCACGATCCCCGCGAGGCAGTGCAGCAGCGTGGACTTGCCGGACCCGGAGGGACCCATGATGGCGACGACCTCGCCGGGGTGTATGGAGAACTCGGCACCGTCCAGCGCGTGGGTCGGGCCGTACGCCTTGCGCAGGTCGTGCGCGGTGAGCAGGGAACCGGGGGGAGAAGTCGTCATCGGGTCACAGCCTCACGGAGTTTGTCGAGTCGGGCGGCGGTCAGCTCCAGCCAGCGCAGGTCGGCCTCCAGGTGGAACAGGGCGTGGTCGCAGACCATCTGATCCGCCAGGTCGCCCTTGCGCTTGCGGTCGGTGAGGATCCGCATGCTGCGCAGATGCTCGGAACGCTGGGAGTCGAGGATCTCGGCGGCATCGCGCCGGGTGAGCAGGGCGAGGACGACCTTGGTGTAGAGGGTCGACTGGAGGTATTCCTCCGGTTTCTCCGGGGTCGCCAGCCACCGCTGTACGTCGGTGATGCCGGCGTCGGTGATCGCGTAGCGCTTGCGCTCGGGACCGCCGCCCGCCTCGATCCCGTCGACCTCGACGAGACCGTTCTTCAGCAGCCGGGACATCGTCGAGTAGACCTGGCCGTAGTGCAGCGGCCGGTCGTGACCGAACTTCTCGTCGAAGGCCCGCTTGAGGTCGTAGCCGTGGCGCGGGCCGGCCTCCAGGAGCCCCAAAAGGGTGTGACCGATGGACATGACCCGCACTCTACACGCGGTGTATACCTGGCGTGTATACACGGCGCGTATACACGGTGTGTGCGGGTCGTGGCGGGGTGTACGACAGTGCAGGTGAGGGAGCCGGGAATGCCGATCGTCACGGTTCGGAAACAGGCCGTCATGTTGACTGAGACACGCTGGTCGTCGGGGGGGCGTCTGGCTACCGGGGCTTCGCGGTTCGCTCCGGGTAGGCGGTGCCGACGTAGCGCATGGCGGTCTGTTCGGTGATGCCGAAGAGCCTCGTGAGCTTGAGCGGGTCGCCGGTGGTGAAGGCGACGTCGAGGATGCGGTCCTGGCGCGGTCTGTCGAGGGTCAGGCCCTTGGGCAGAACTTGCTGCAGGGTGTTCCTGTGCAGGGCCGGGTGGTCCGGATGGCGAGTTGCCGTCGGGCGGTCCACGCCAGGGCCTCCAGGGCGTCTTGGAGGTGGTCCGGGGTGACTTCTCGAAAGGTTGTCATGCCGGCAGCCCTCCACGCGGTGAGGGTCGACTGAGAGACGACGGCGACTGCCCCACCCTGTACGAGATCGAGGGCACCGACGAGATTCTCGTCCAGGGCGACCGCGAGCCGCACCCCGAGCACCTGGGGCAGCTGCGGGACGTGAAGCCGTCCGAGACGGTTCGTCCGCGTCCCGCGCAGCCTGCTCATCCGCTACGCCCCGCTGTGTGCACGGTCCACAGCGCATCGAGGAGGTTTTGCCGGTCCGGTTCCCCGGCGGGGCGTGATGAGCATGCGCTGATCCTGCCAGGGGCGGAATTCCAGGGGCGGATGTTCGCCCCGACGTGGTGGTAGTGCACTGTGTTGCCACCGCAGTTGCGCCAGCGGGGAAACGTCCGTCTTCTTGGCGCGGCGGAAGCAGCCGGCCCGGCATGACGACGTCGAAGCGCGCAACACGCGCGGTCTCGTCCTCCGCGGATTTGGGGGGCCGATGCGGGCACGATCGCTCTCCGTTGGCCGAAGGGCAGACAGCCATGCTCACCTCCGTGATCGCCGTCATGGGCGACTTGCCGGAGTCGGTGGCGGGTCACCCGTCCGGCAACTTCTCGGCCAGGGTGTCCTTGAAGCGGACGTATGGGGCGATGGAGGCGGCACGCGTGTGGCGCATCGCCCGCAACACCGATACCGCGTTGTCGGTGGTCGTCGGCGGCTGGACAAGAGAACGTGCGCTGCCCACCACCGGTTCGACGAGACACACATGGCGTTCTGCCTCGATCAGATCGGCCTCGAGCAGCGCCTCGCGTGCGAAGGCGAGTTCCGGTGCATGCAGGGCCAGCTCCTCGACGGGCTCGGGCAGCACATCGATCAGTTCTTCGACGGCCTTTCGATAGGCGCGGTACTCCAAGTGCGCGCTGCCGCTCAGCGGCACCGGCACCACGGTAGGGACCATCGTCGGGCGCACGGCGTTGGCGTAGTGCTCGGCGGGCAGCGCCGCCGCGTGGGCACGGGCGGCAGGGAACCCCTGTACGTAGACGGTTGTCCGGGCGAGCAGGGCGGCGGCTTCAGGCCAGTCGCCGTCCCGCAGGGCCTGGCTGGCCGAGCGCAGAGCGAAAGTGGCGTAGACGTTGAACAGGACGTGGACGTGATGGCCGGTGATCCAGCGGGCCAGCCACATGTCCTCCGGCCGTCGCGGCGTGACTGACGGGTCGTCTGTCTTCGCATCGGCGCCCGGCTCTACGTCCTCGCCCCCGTCGTCCGTCAGGTCCGTGTCGTCTCCGGCGAGGTCCATCACCACTTGCTGCATCGCGGCCGTCTCACGGGCGATGTCACTTCCTGCCAACGGAGTGTCGCGCAGGTCCACCAGACCCCGGTGGATCACCTCAGCCGCCTGCCGGGCCGCCTGCCCAGCGGTGAGGTCCGCGGTGCGGACCCGGAAGTAGCCCTGGACGGCGGACTTGGCCGGCAGCTCTTGCGGGTCTGCCAGGGAGTCAGCGACGGGCAGTGCTGCCACCAGAGCGCCGGCTGCGTGCGCTGCCGCTCGCAGCGCCGCCGTGCGCGTCTCGACCGTCCCGAACGCCGGTACGGCAACGAGCCTGGCAGCCAATCGACCAGCCACCGGGCGTGCGCTGTCGCTCATACAGGGCATGGGATGCGGCCGCAGAGGCTCACTGAACACGGCCACCGGAGGCAACACTCCCGCCGCCCCACCCTCACCAGTCATGCACCCGACCTCCTGTCAACTGCGCGCTGCTTCCCGAAGACGTCATGGCCTCCCCGGCCTGACGCCTACAACGCGCTACCCGAGGCGCCGGAGTCCCAATCACGGTGACTGCCGCGCGGTGCCGCCTCACACGCGATCGGCCGGATCCGGGCTGCCGAGCACGCAGGCATCAACGTCGCCGTCGCCCCACTCACGCCGCCGCGCCCGACTGTCTACGCCCGTGCAGCCGATGACCGGCGAGGCGCGCCCCCCCTGCAGCCGAGAACCGGACGGGCCAGAGACCGGGACGCGGACAGACACCCCGGGACGGACAGGTGCCGGTACCCGGGACGGGTGAGGACCGGGCCGCCAGCCCCCGGAGACGGGTCCCGAGGGTCGGGCCGGACGAGGCGCGGGGCGGTCTTGAC
>NZ_JBEXYL010000185.1:0-8760 GCF_040630895.1 Streptomyces sp. NPDC005728 | reverse complement strand
CAACCTCGCCAGGCGCATAACGGACGAGACCACCCCTACCTGGCGAGGGACTTACTAGGGCATCAAGGGCAATCTGCCTACTTCAAACGCCCTCTGAGACTTCCGTTCGCCCATTGTCCATCGAAGGGACGATGCGCGTGACTTTCAGCGGTCCCAACGTGTCTAGCTCAGCAGTTCATTGAGCCTCCCTGACGCCGAGTGGAGGAGCTTGCGATGAGTGGCACCCAGGAAAACCGTGCACATGCGAGCATATCGCGCCGAAAGTTTGCCGCACGGGCTGCAGGAGCGGCAACGGTCGCGCTGGGAGGGGCAAGCTTCCTCGCCCCGAGGGTCTTTGGCGCCACCACCGCATCGCGCG
Organism: Streptomyces sp. NPDC005728; assembly: GCF_040630895.1. Lineage (NCBI taxonomy): Bacteria > Bacillati > Actinomycetota > Actinomycetes > Kitasatosporales > Streptomycetaceae > Streptomyces > Streptomyces sp. NPDC005728. The sequence goes on along the minus strand of NZ_JBEXYL010000185.1, from coordinate 8,402 downwards.
GCGCGAGCAATCGGCGTGTTGCCGTACTGGGAGGAGGGGTGGGCGGGCTCACGGCCGCACAGGAACTGGCTGAAAGGGGCTTCACTGTCACCGTCTATGAGCGGAAGGCCCTGGGCGGAAAAGCAAGGAGCATACCCGTACCGGACACAGGGGCCGGCGGACGCCCCGATCTGCCGGGCGAGCATGGGTTCCGATTCTTCCCCGGCTTCTACCAGAACGTTCCGGACACCATGAGGCGCATCCCGGCCCCTGGTGGCACAGTGAAGGACAACCTCGTCACCGCCACTCGCGTGCTGATGACATGGAATGGAACGAAGTTCGATTTTCCGGCGTCGTTGCGGTCCTCGCTGCTACCCGATGACCTTCTTAAGATCTTCAGGAATATGGCCGGCACCCGGGTTCCACCGCGGGATGCCGCGCTCTTCGCCAGCAAGATGGTGGCCTTCCTGACCAGCGGACCTCAGCGCAGGATGGGCCAGTGGGAAGCGACCAGCTATGCCGACTTCATCCGAGCGGACACGCTGTCACAGGCCGCTCGAGAGATGCTGCTCGAGATGGTCACCTCCTCATTGGTCGCCGCCAAGCCGGAGCGAGCGAATACGCGGACCATCGGACTCATGGCGGAGGCGTTTCTCTACAGCACCATGGGCATGGGACCGTACACAGATCCAGACCAACTGCTCAATGCGCCGACCAACGAAGCATGGATCGACCCATGGGTGGCGCATCTCCGGAGCCTCGGCGTGCAGTTCAAAGTCGGATCCACCATCACTGGCCTCTCATGCGACGGCAGACGGATCACCGGCGCGCAAGCAGCAGACGCATCCGGCGCCGCCCTCACCGTGGACGCGGACTGGTACGTCCTCGCCGTCCCCGTCGAGCGGGCATCCCGGCTGTTGAGTCCCGAAATCCTCGCCGCTGATCCGGACCTGGACAGACTCCGAAGCCTGACCACCGACTGGATGAACGGGGTCATGATCTACACGACGAAGAAAATGCCGATTTCCCACGGACATGTCACCTACGCCGGCCAGCCGTGGGCGCTGACCTCGATCAGCCAGGCCCAATTCTGGAACAGGGACTTCTCTCGCTACGGTGACGGAAAAGTGCGCGACTGCCTGTCCGTCGATCTGTCCAACTGGAACGCGCCGGGAATTCTGTACGGCAAACCGGCCAAGCAGTGTTCCCGGCAGCAGATCGTCGACGAGGTGGTGGCACAGATCCGCAAGTCGCTCCCCGACGGTGACAGCATTCTGCCTGATTCGGCCATCCACTCCTGGTTCGTCGACCCAGCCATCACCGGCGAGGGCACCGCAGACGTCAGCAACGACGAACCGCTCCTGATCAACACGACCTCGTCCTGGAACCTTCGCCCCGAGGCAACCACCGCAATCGAGAACTTCTTCCTCGCATCCGACTACGTTCGCAGCAACATCAACCTCGCCACCATGGAAGGAGCGAACGAGGCAGGACGGGCCGCGGCAAACGGGATCCTGGCAGCCTCCGGCACCGCTGAACCACCAGCCGAGATCGCCGCGATGTACGCACCGCCAGTGATGAAGCCACTTTGGGCCATCGACGACTTGCTCTACCAGCGCGGGCTGCCGAATCAGTTCGACATCATCGCGCCTGACGCGGCGTAAACCATCCGCCGCGGGAGTGTCTGACTTGTTGAATCGAGTCCAGACGCTCGGTCTGCAGCCGTAGCGTCCAGGGTGTCGGTCGGCACGGGCCCGCAGTGCTCCTTGCCGCCCTCGGGTTGGCTCACTGATAGCGTGCCGCCGCCGGCCGACACCCGCGCGGTGTGGCTCGACAGAGGCATGAAGGTGACGCAGTGAACCTCTTTCATCCTGTGCTGGCGGGTGAAATGGGCTGGTCAGCGAGTGTGGTGACGAGGCAGGGTCCCTCGTCGTTGGCGTGGTGATTCCACTCAGCACACCGGCGACCAGAGGGGTGTCAATCCCCTGGAAACGTGGAGGACTTCCTCATGCGGCTTGAGCCTCCTGATGCGAGCGGGACCGCGCTGTGGTGATGGTTCGTTCGAACTCCACCGGAGGCAGCCCGCCGGCGGCGCTGTGCCTGCGGCGCGTGTTGTAGAAGTCCGCGATCCACGTGGCGATCTTCAGCCGGGCTTCGGCGCGGGTGGTGAAGCGGTGCCGGTGGATGTACTCCACCTTGATCGTCGAACGGGCCGTTTTCCGCTTGCCCGGCCGAGTCAGGTTCCGGCGCCGGCGCGGGGGCTTGCGGCCCTGCAGACCGAGCTCGGCCATGATCTGGGCGACGGTGTTCACCGGAACCTGCCAGCCCTCGGCCCACAGATCCAGCGTGATCCTGGGCGAGCCGTAGGTGCGGCCCGACGCATTGAAGAAATAGGTGATCCGCTCGGCCAGTGCTGCCCGTCTGACCTCGCGTTTCGTCGGCCGCTCGGGGCGTTGGCGCCACTTGTAGAACCAGGACTCGGACACCTCAAGGGCCCGGCAGGCGATCGTGTGCGGGACGCGGTGCTCGGTCCGCTGGTCGGCAATGAAGCCCGCAACGGTCACTTCATCGCCTCCTTCACCCAGAGGACCACGGAGCGCTTGAGGACATCGCGTTCCATCCCGATCTCGGTGTTCTCCCTGCGCAGCTGCTTGTTCTCCTCCCGCAGCCGCCGCAGCTCCTCGCGTTCGGACTCGTCCAGCCCGCCCGCTGCCTCCGCGTCCGCACGCACCCGGGCCCGATGGACCCACGTCTGCAGCGTGCCCTCGTGAACGCCCAAATCCCGCGCGACCTCCGCGGCCGGCTTCCCCGTCTCCAACACGATCCGTACCGCACCCTCACGAAACGGCGCGTCATACGAACGTCGCTTCCCCGCCATGCCCCTCAACTTCCCCTTCATTCACGCCTCCACGCTACGAGGGGAAGCTCACGCCGAAGGTGCCGCCGTCGGCGGTGCGGGTGCGAATCTCGCCTTCGATGACGCGCAGGGTGAGGCCGGCGATGCGCGTGAGGTAGGAGCCGTCGGGCAGTAGCGTCAGGATCGGCGGATGCCGACGACTGGTGCAACGCACCAGGAACTGTGCGCCGCGGCGGGCGGCTTGTGCGAGCAGGTCATTGGTGTGGAAGGCGCGGTCAGCCAGTAGCAACATGCCGGGGGTCAAGTTCGAGGTCAGTTGCTGTGCGTAATACGTCTCGCCCCTGGCTACGGGGCCGAAGGCTGCCGCGATCAGGCCGCGGGTTCCGGTCTCGCACAGTCTCATCAGCATCAGTCTGGGATATCCCGCCTGCCTGAGCCGGCTGGCGGGACGGCCGAGCCAGGACCAGTTCCGTTCATGGTCGGGGACGATCAGGCTGCTGCACCCGTCAAAGGCGACCGTCCGCCAGCGTCGGTAACTCACCCCAGGAGTCGGTAACTCACCCCAGGAGTGGACGGCTGGGCCAGCGACCCCGCCAACACCTCGAAAGGCCGCTTGACCGGCGCCGGGCCGATCCGCCGGCGCAGGTCGCGAAGCGCCTTCTCGGAAGGCTCGGGGACGCGGGTGGTCAGCCCCGCGACCAGCTTGGTCCACACGAGTCGGGCGCCGAGATGGTCGAACAATCCCAAAGCCAGAACGAAGTACACCCCGACCCGGGAGGGAAGACATCGCAGCCGTCGCTCCCGCGCGCCGGTCTCCTCCAGAACCGAGTCAACCAACTCCGGGGGCACGACCTGCGTTAACTCACCGAGATGGCCGGGGGCGAACACATCGCTGGTGTCGCCCATGACAGACTGGACCATAGGGCCTCTGCTTTCGGGAAGATCTTGGTCGATCCCCTGGATAGCAGAGTCCCGCAGCATTTCACGCTCCTCTTGACACCGCCTCCGGGCCCTTGACTTCGCGACATTGGGCGATCACCGCCTATGCCCAGCTCCCGCTTGCCCGGCCGCTCGCTGTCGACCTGCGGCGGCCCTGGGAGAAGCCGACCGAGCCGAACAAATTGACACCCGCTCGCGTCCACAGGGGGTTCAGAAACCTGCACGCGAAGACCGGTTCCCCACCCGGTGCACAGTCCCGTCCCGTTCCGGGCCAGGCCGACCGCTCGGCTCGAAGAACTGCGGCCCAGCGACCCGTCATGACAGGGGCAGAGTCTATCCACCGGCGAGGCGTTCAGCCGTCTCGGCCACCACAAAGTAGGTACGAAACCAAGGCGAACTGGATAAAACGACAAGCTAGCCGCCGCTTCCCCAACCAAGGTGGGTACATGGACCGCTCGCCCTCATGCCCTTGTGCCGCACCTTTCGACATGTGTGAAGTCGTCCGGCAGGCCGATTTCTAAAACTTTCGTTTGCTTTTTCCTTTATATCACCCTTCTGAGTTCCCAGCGGCGAGGGGCATGCATCGAGCCGTGACCCTGCTGGGCTGCCTACCGAGACGGCTCGGATTTGCCCGTCGAAAACACCCATCACAGAAAGAAGTCGATGCGTTCCAAGAGGATGCGGAGAAAATTTCTCGGTTCTGCCGCAGTGGTGGCAATTCTTGCCCTCGTTCCCGCAGTTGCGCTCGCTACGCAGGACGACGGCAGCGCCCGAAGGTTGTCCGGAAGCCTGGAAGCCGGATCCGCTAGTACTTGGTACGCGAGCGGGACGTTTCATCTGGCGAATGATTCCGACACTTCTGCCGACGCATGGAGTCTCGAGTTCGACGTCACAGGGGGGACGTTCGAAAATCATTCGTCCTGGAATACCGATACTGTGCAGTCCGGCAGCCATGTAACCCTCACTCCGAAAGCCGGCTATCCCATGCCTCCGGGAGACACCCAGGATGTGCTGTGGGGCATCAGTGGGCAGGGCACGTTCACGCTCGGCATCGCGAACTGCATGCTCGACGGCCAAGCGGTCGAAGGGTGCGAAAGCGACGATGAGGCAGATCAGCCCGAGCCCGAGGAGTCCGAGGAGCCCGCTGGCCGTCCACCGGCCCAGGCGGACGGTCAGGTCCCGGAGGACGACCAGGTCCCGCCGGAGGGCGACAGCGAGAGCGAAGACGCCAACGGCACGACAACGGGGCCATCCGGTTTGTCCGTCCAAGCAATCACAAAGGATGAGGACCCGGTGTTGTATCTCCAGATGGCCTGGGCGGCGCCGTCCGGCGATGCGGACGCCACGCGCCGCTATGAGCTTTGGGTGGACGACCGGCTCGCATCCACCATGTATCCGAAGGCCACTGACGGAAAAATTGAGCAGGTCCTACCCATCGGAACGTCCCCCGCGAATGCCATGAGGGTCAAGATCCGATACCAGACGGACGACGGCACTTGGAGTGACTTCTCCGCCGAGCAAACCGTCACCATCCCCTGACGCAACGAGATTCACAGACAGACAGAAGGCAGATCACCACCGTGAGGAAACTCCGTACCATCGCGGCCTGTGCGCTGCTGCTGACACCTCTGGTGCTCACTGGGGGCTCGGCCTCCGCGCACGGCAGCTCGGAAGATCCGCCCAGCCGGTCCCTGGCATGCAAGGAGCTCGGCGTCGTGAACGGGGGCGGCGGCCGCTCGTCGAACGCCGCGTGCAATGCCGCCTACCAGGAGAGCAAGGACGCCCCCTTCAGCGACTGGATGAGTGTGGCTCAGATCGACGTGGCCGGTCGGCACCGTGCCTATGTGCCCGACGGCAAGCTGTGCAGCGGCAACAACCCAAAGTTCTCCGGCCTTGATCTTGCGCGCGATGACTGGCCGGCGCAGGAGCTGCCCTCGGGGTCGGAGCAGACACTGCTGTTCAAGGAGACCGCTCGACATGCCCCCAGCTATTTCGAGTACTACGTCACGAAGGACGGCTACGACCCTGCCAAGCCGCTGGCTTGGGATGACCTTGAGGCCATTCCCTTCCTGGTCGCTGCACAGCCCGCGCTCGACACCACGGCAAGCTGGGCAGTCCGCCTGCCGACAAAGAAAGGCAGGCATATCATCTTCGCAATCTGGCAGCGAGAACTCCCCTCCAGCGGCGAAGCATTCTATTCCTGCTCGGACGTAGACTTCTCCTAGGGCCAATGCCGTGATTCTGTTGGCGATCTTGTGGGGGTCACCCGGTCGCTGAGACGAGTGCGTGGAAATGGCTCGGTGGCCGCGGGTTTCGGGTCGGGGTGCTGATCCATTCGGCGATCCGGGTGACGTTGCAGGCCAGAGCGGTCAGGACATGCTGGACGTGGGTCTTTCGCAGGCCCCGGTAGCGGGTTCTGCGGAGGCCGCAGGTGCGGACGTTCTGGGAGTGAGTGGACTCGATGCCAGCCCTGATCGCGTAGCGGTCCTGCCACTGCCGGGTCCGCTGGTCGAGGCGGTTGGCCTGCTGGTTCTGGTGCAGTTCGCGGGTGGGTAGCAGGGCGAGTGAGCGCGGGCGGACCGCGGAGTTGGTGCACTGGGCCCGGTCCGTGCAGGCCCGACAGGCCGCCTCACCGAAGCGGACCTGGATGTAGTCGTGGCCGGAGATCCGCAGCGGCTTCCAGGTCCGGCTGGTCTGCCCGCGAGGGCAGACGACCTGGTGGTGGTCCCAGTCAACGGTGAAGGAGGCCTTGTCGAACCCGTTGTCGGCCTTGGTCTGGTGGCTGGGGTCGGGAGCAACCGGCCCGAGCAGCGTGATCTGGTGGACACGCTGGGCGCGTTCGATCCGTTCCGCGGTCACGTAAGCGCCGTCGACCACATGCTCGCCCGGTGCCAGGCCGGCGTGGGCGAGGTCCTCGTGGATCTGGTCGGTGAGCTCTCCGTCCTGCACCGGGGCGATCGTCGTGGCCACGTGCACCACCACCTCCGGCAGGTCTGACGTGCACGTTTCCGTGAAATGGGTGCGGTAGCCGGACCACGCGGTGTCCCGTTTGACGCAGTAGTGCGCGTCGGTGTCGTACGGGGAGTCGAACCGCAGCGAGGCCGGAGGCAGAGCGTGGCCATCGCGCCAGCGCAGGCGTCCGCGTGCATCCCAGTAGTAGTGGTGCACCCACACCCGGCGCAGGATCTCCACCTGCGGCAACGCGCGCAGCCGGGGCGGGGCGTCGGGTGCCCAGGCGGCGGCCAGGACTTTGCATCCGTCCCGGCCGAAAGCCTCGGCCAGGGCGGTGACTCCCGCCTTCCCGCAGGGGACCTTGCCGTTCTCGACCTTGCGCCCGTAGCGCTTGTCCCACTCCGGCTCCACCAGCGGCAGCAGCCAGTCCGGGGCTGCTTGGGCTAGCTGCTCGAGTGCGGCTCGCAGGCTCTCGCCGGCCAGCTCCAGGCGGCTCAGCCTGCGGACGGCGGCGAGCACGTGTGTGGCATCGGTGCGCTGGCGGCCCCCGGCTTTAAGCAGCCCGGCTTCGACCAGCCGGTTCAGCATCACCTGCAGCAGCCGGTCGGCGGCGTCCCCCTCGGTCAGCCGGGCCCGGAACTCGCACAGCACCGAGTGATCGAACCCTGGATCGTCCAACTCCAGGCCGAGGGCGTACTTCCAGTCGATCCGGGTGCGGACCGCATTCGCGGCAGCGCGGTCGGACAGGTTCTCCGCGAACTGCAACACGCTGACCAGCGCCAACTGCCCCGGCGACAGACCGGGGCGCCCATCACGCGGATACAGGTCCGCGACGTCCTCGTCCTCGAACACCACATCCAGCCGGTCCCGCATCAGCATCGCCGGCGTCCCCTTCGGACATGCCGCCCACGCCGTCAACACCGTCCGCGTCGGAATCCGCTGGTAACTCCTCGGTCGCAACGACATCCCCGGGCCCCTCCCCGAGAGACACGACCCCGCTCCGAACAGCGAACCGCACAACGGACGCTCCGTCAGCACCCCTCACAAGATCGCCAACAGAGTCATGCCGTTGCCTTACGGGCTTGCGGGTTGGGGTCTTGTGAGTCTTTTGCGCGTAGCAGCCGTTCACGGTCGCCGCGAGGTTGTCCATGGCGTCCTTGATGGCGTTCGGGTCGGCCGTGGCGCCGTTCTCGACTAAGGAGAACACCTTCCACTTGCCGTCCTTGCCCTGAGTCAGACCGCTCAGCGCGATGGCGCCGGTGAGGGTGCCGGTCTTTGCGCGCACCTTGCCCGCCGCGCACTTGGAGTGGGCGTCGTCGAAGCGGCCGTACTCCGGGCCGAGCGTGCTGCCGGCCTCGCCGGAGACGGGCAGGCCGTCGAGGACGGAACCGAGGGTGTGCGCGTAGCGGGGCTGCGTCAGCAGCTCGAGGATCTGCGCGAGGGTGCCGGCCGGGATGCGGTCGACCCGGGACAGGCCGCTGCCGTCGTAGAGCTCGAAGTTGTCGAGCGAAACGCCGTACACCCGGCTCAGCACCTGGCGCACGACCTCAGTGCCACCCTCGAAGGTGGCCGGGCGGCCTGCGCCCAGGGCCGTCATCCGCAGCAGGGTCTCGGCGATGTTGTTGTCGCTGTGCTTGAGCATCGTGTGGACGATGTCCGACAGCGGCGCCGACTT
>NZ_JBEXYL010000184.1:0-8955 GCF_040630895.1 Streptomyces sp. NPDC005728 | reverse complement strand
TGGTCGCCCGCACCCGCCTGGTCGCCCGCACCCGCCTGGTCGCCCGCACCGGCCTGGTCGCCCGCACCCGCCTGGTCGCCCGCACCCGCCTGGTCGCCCGCACCGTTGCCGCCGTCGCCGAGGGTGGCGCCGGTGGCCTGCAGGGCTGCGGTGACCGGCTGGAAGAAGGTCTCGCCGCCGCTGGTGCAGTCACCGCTGCCGCCGGAGGTGAGGCCGACGGCGCCGCCGTCCTGGGTGAACAGCGAGCCGCCGCTGTCGCCGGCCTCGGCGCAGACGTTGGTCTGGATGAGGCCGGTGACGGTGTCGACGCCGTTCGGGTCGGTCTCGCTCTGGAAGTTGACGGTGGCGTCGAGGCCGGTCACCTGGCCGTTGTGCAGCCCGGTGGTGGAGCCCATCCGGAACACGGTCTCGCCGACGGTGGCGTCCTGGGCCTGGGTGATCTGGACGGTCTGGCCGTTGCCGGCGTTGACCTCGCTCGGCGCCTGGGTGGTGGCGTCGTTGTACTTCACGAGGGAGAAGTCGCCCTGGCCGGGGAAGGTGGCCTGGTCCACGGTGGCGATGGGCTGGCCGGTCTCGGAATCGGACCAGTCCTTGGCGGCGACCCCGCAGTGACCGGCCGTCAGGAAGGCGGGGCTGCCGTCGGAGGCCTTGACGTTGAAGCCGAGGGAGCAGCGCACGTTGCCGCCCTGCACCTGGGAGAAGATGGCGTCGCCGCCCGAGACGAAGGTCTTGAAGGTGCCGGCGGACTTCTTCAGCGTCGCCGTGCCCGAGCCGAGGCCCTGCACGGTCGACTGGAGCCGGTTCCACTTGGCGCCGGTGACACTGGAGTCGGCGGTGACCACGACCTTGTTGGTGCGCGGGTCGACGGCCCAGGCGGTGCCCGGGATGGTCGCCTTGCTCTTCAGGGTCTGCGCGGCGGACTTGAGTTCGGAGATGCTGTTCTCGACCTGGCGGACGACCGCGCCGGCCTTCTCCGCCTGCTGGATGACGTTGTTGTCACCGCCGACCACGTTGACGACCAGCTGCTGCTTGCCGCTGTCGTAGTAGGAGCCGGCGAGCGCGTCACCGAGCAGCTTCTGCAGCTGCGCGGAGAGATCCGAGGCGTCCGCGGCCTTCAGGGTCTTCACGCTGCCGGCGGCGCCCGAGGCATCGTTGTTGTCCTGCGAGGCATTGGCATGGGGCAGCAGGAGAGCCGCCGCTCCGAGCGCCGCGACACCGCCCACCGCTATCGCTGCCTTGCGCTTGGGCATTCGCTTGTGACTCAAACTTCTCGACCTCCTGGGGACGGGCGTCTGCCGCTGTGGGGCAGTTGATCGGGGGCGCCTGGATGGCTGTAGGTACGGGCGGGTCACCCGGTGCGTTCAGTTCCGGTTGCCAACTTCCGTCCGGTGACGGCGAATCGGCCATGCTCCGCGTGCCGGGCCGGGCAGCCGGGAAGAATCCCCCATATGACGATGACCACCGCCGAAGCCGACAAGATCCTCTCCGCCAACTTCGCCCCCTGGGTCCTCGACCTGGGGCTGTCCGTGCAGGCGGTGGGCGAGGACCGCGCGATCCTGCGTCTGCCCTGGTCGGAGCGGTTGGCCCGGGAGGGCGGCGGGCTGTCGGGGCAGGCGCTGATGGCGGCCGCCGACACGGCGACGGTGATCGCCGTCTCGGCCGCGCGGGGCGGCTTCGTGCCGATGACGACCGTGCAGCAGTCGACGTCGTTCCAGCGGGCGGTGACCGGTTCGGATGTCCTGATCGAAGCGGTCCTGACCAAACTGGGCCGGCGGATGGCGTTCGCGGACATCGCGCTGAGCGATGCCGGTTCGGGTGCGCTCGCGGCCCGCGCGAGCACGGTCTATGCACTCATGGGCTGACACGCTCAGCTACTGATCGGTAGCGGTCTGTTCCGATCGCCTACCGGAATCCCTGCTTCAGGGAATCTGCACATTGAATACTCAACCAAGTCACCGCCGCCCCCAGTTCTGCACATACGCGCGCCCCCCGGTACGCCTTTGGCGCCGAGTGCCGGATTCGCCGCCCGGGGGGCAAGGGGCGGGGTGCGCCGATGCCGTGCCCTATGTGAAGGAGTCGCCGACATGCCGTGCGCATGCCTGCACGGTTGGGGCCTCGGGTGGGCCAAGTGCGCAGGTGAGGGGCTTGGTTGATTGGAAGCGGGGCTCGCCTGCGTGCTTTGATCCATCGCACCGCAGGGGTCCCCCGGGCTCCCGGAAACGGGCGCCCGGCACCTGTGGTCGCGGCCGTCGTCTGTCCCCAGAGGGGGCCGCTCCCCCCTTGTGAAATATCCATATGAAGGGAAGTTCCATCATGAACTCCACCCCCCAGGTTGAGACCGTCGAGATCTCGGACGCCGAGCTGGACAACGTCTCCGGCGGCCTTTCCGTGAACGCCCTCAACACCGTGACCGGCGCTGTGAACGGCGTTGCCCCGGTTGCCGGCCTGGCCGACACCGTCGTCGGCACCGTCGAGGGTGTCACCGGCCTGAACGTGGCCCCGGTCACCAACCTGGTCGCCGGTCTCTGATCGCACCTCGGTGTCACCGAAGTCCCGGAGCCGCCCCCCGGCTCCGGGACTCTCGGGTGTCTGAAGGTGCTTGAAATGTGCCTGAAAGCGCCCGAAGCATGTCGTAACGATGTCTCTCCTCGGGTGAGGGAAGTTCCGTGCAGTTCCGCCAACAGGCCCTCGCCAAGCTCCAGTCGCCGGAGGAGCTGGACCTTCCGGTGCGGCTGGCCCGTCCTCAGGGCTGGCTCGCGCTCGGCGTCACCGTCGTCGTCATGGCGGCGGCCTCCGTGTGGGCGGTGACCGGTTCGGTCGCCTCCACGGTGAGCGCGCAGGCCGTCCTCACCCACGGGCAGGGCAGCTATCTGCTGCAGAGCCCCGTGGCCGGCCAGGTGACGGCCGTGCTCGCGAAGCAGGGCGAACGGCTGCCCGCGAACGCTCCCGTCCTCAAGGTCCGTACGAGCCAGGGCGATTCGGTGGTCCGCACGGTCGCCGCGGGACGCGTCACCGCGCTCGCCGCCACCATCGGCCAGATCATCCAGACCGGTGCGAACATCGCCGCCGTGGAGAAGGTCGCCCACGCCTCCGACCCGCTGTACGCGACGGTGTACGTCCCCGCCGAGAACGCCGCCGCCATCCCGGCGCACGCCGCCGTGGACCTCACGGTGGCCTCGGTGCCGACCCAGCAGTACGGCGTGCTGCACGGGCACGTGAAGTCGGTGGACCGCACCGCACAGTCCGCCCAGTCCATCGCCGCGTTCCTGGGCGACAGCCAGCTCGGCGAGCAGTTCACGCGGAAGGAACGCCCGGTCGCCGTCCTGGTCGCTCTGGACACGTCGAAGGCCACGAAGAGCGGTTACCGGTGGTCGTCCGCGGACGGGCCGCCGTTCAAGCTCGACTCCATGACTCTCGCCTCCGGTTCGATCCGGCTGGCCGACCAGCGTCCCGTCGATTGGCTCCTCCCGTGACCACCCCGCAGGAAACCCGCGGCCGCAGACGGGCCGCCCCGGTCCGCCGCCCGGTCCCCAAGCCCCGTGGCGGCACGGTCCGTACCCCCACCGTGCTCCAGATGGAGGCCGTCGAGTGCGGAGCCGCCTCCCTCGCGATGGTGCTCGGCCACTACGGGCGGCACATCCCGCTGGAGGAACTGCGCATCGCCTGCGGTGTCTCCCGCGACGGTTCGCGCGCCAGCAACCTGCTGAAGGCGGCCCGCAGCTACGGCCTCACCGCCAAGGGCATGCAGATGGACCTGGCCGCCCTCGCCGAGGTCGCGGCACCGGCCATCCTCTTCTGGGAGTTCAACCACTACGTCGTCTACGACGGCATGGGCCGCCGTTTCGGCCGGCGCGGGGTGTACATCAACGACCCCGCGAAGGGCCGCCGGTTCGTGCCCATGGAGGAGTTCGACGGCAGCTTCACCGGTGTCGTGCTGGTGCTGGAGCCGGGCGAGGGCTTCACCAAGGGCGGCCGCAGGCCGGGCGTGCTCGGCGCGATGCCGGCCCGGCTGCGCGGCACCGCGGGCACCCTGCCCGCAGCGGTGCTGGCCAGCCTGCTGCTGGTGGCCGTGGGCGCGGCGGTGCCCGCGCTCAGCCGCACCTACATCGACATGTTCCTGATCGGCGGCCAGACCTCGCTGCTGGGCGTGCTGTTCGCGTCGATGGCCACGTGTGTGCTGCTCACGCTGGTGCTGACCTGGCTCCAGCAGGCCAACCTGCTGCACGGCCGGATCATCTCCTCCACCCTCTCCAGCGCCCGCTTCCTGCGTCATCTGCTGCGGCTGCCGGTGACGTTCTTCTCCCAGCGCTCCCCGGCCGACCTGGTGCAGCGGCTGCAGTCCAACGACCAGGTCGCCGAGACGCTGGCCCGCGACCTGGCGGCCGCGGGCGTGGACGCGATCGTGGTCGTCCTGTACGCCGTACTCCTGTACACCTACGACCCGCAGCTGACGTTCGTCGGCATCGGCGTGGCCCTGCTGAACGTGGTGGCCATGCGGCTGGTCGTACGGATGCGGGCGACCCGGACGGCGAAGCTGCGCGCGGACACCGCGAGGCTCACCAACACGTCGTACACCGGCCTTCAGCTGATCGAGACGATGAAGGCGACCGGCGGCGAGGACGGCTACTTCCGCAAGTGGGCCGGTCAGCACGCCACCACCCTGGAGGAGCAGCAGCGGCTCGGCGTGCCGAGCGCCTGGCTCGGGGTGGTCGCGCCGACGCTCGCCACGCTCAACAGCGCGCTGATCCTGTGGATCGGCGGGATGCGGGCCGTCGAGGGCCACATCTCGGTCGGTCTGCTGGTCGCCTTCCAGGCGCTGGTCACCCGCTTCACCGCGCCCCTCACCCGGCTGAACGGTGTCGCGGGCCGCATCCAGGACTTCGCGGCCGACGTGGCCCGGCTGAAGGACGTGGAGAACTTCCAGGCCGACCCGCTCTACGCCCGCCCCGGCACGGGCGACTCCACGCGCCGGCTGCACGGGCACGTCGAGCTGGAGAACGTGACCTTCGGCTACAGCCCGTTGGACAAGCCGCTGCTGACCGGTTTCGACCTGACCGTGGGGCCCGGGCAGCAGGTGGCGCTCGTGGGCGGCTCGGGCAGCGGCAAGTCGACGGTGTCGCGGCTGATCTCGGGGCTGTACGCGCCCTGGGACGGCGTGATCCGCATCGACGGCCGCCGTCTGGAGGACATTCCGCGCGGGGCGCTCTCCGCCTCCGTCTCCTTCGTCGACCAGGACGTGTTCCTCTTCGAGGGCTCGGTCCGCGACAACGTGGCCCTGTGGGACCCGTCGATCCCGGACGAGGCCGTGGTGGAGGCGCTGAAGGACGCGGCCCTGTACGACGTGGTCATGCGCCGCCCCGGCGGCGTCCACAGCAGGGTCGAGCAGGACGGCCGGAACTTCTCCGGCGGGCAGCGCCAGCGCCTGGAGATCGCCCGCGCGTTGGTGCGGCGGCCCAGCATCCTGGTGCTGGACGAGGTGACCAGCGCGCTGGACGCGGAGACCGAGCTGGTCGTGATGGACAACCTGCGCCGGCGCGGCTGCGCCTGCGTGGTGATCGCCCACCGGCTGAGCACGGTCCGGGACAGCGACGAGATCGTGGTGCTCCAGCACGGCACGGTCGTGGAGCGCGGGCGGCACGAGGAGCTGGTGGCGCGCGGCGGCACGTACGCGGCGCTGGTCAGGGAGCGATGAGATGACGACTGTTCAGGAGGGGTACGAAGGCGACCTCGTCCTCGGCGCGCTCGGCTCGCTGGGCACGCGGGTCGACTGCGCCGGTTTCAACCGCCTGGACCTGGAGGGTCCGCAGGTGCTGTGGCTGGTCACGGCCGGCGCCCTGGACCTGTTCGCGGTGGACGCCGCCCAGCAGGGACACTGGCACCATCTCGGCCGGCTGGAGGCTGGTGCGCTGCTGCTCGGCCCGGTCGCCGGCCCCCAGCACACCCTGGTGGCGCGCCCGGCACGGGACTGCGTGGTGCACCGCATCAACCTGCGCGAGCTGTACCAGCCCGCCCACACCCAGACGTGGTCGTACGACGAGTACGGCAACCCGCAGTACGTGCCCCCTGCGTCGAGCCCGCTGGAGTACGCGGTCGCGCTGGGCGTGGGCCGCGGCCTGTCGGTCCTCTTCCAGGCTCCGATGGCCGAGGAGCGGTCCGCGGCGCCCTCCGACGACGACGTGTTCTGGATGCAGGTGCCGCCGGGCAGCGTCCAGTACGGCTCCCTGTACGGCGCGGAGGCCGCCGCCGACCTGCTGATGGACCCCGCTCTGTGGCAGAGCATGGTCGACCAGCAGTACCGGCTGCTCACCGCGCTGGACCGATGGATCGAACAGCTGGAGCGCACCCACGAGACGCGGACGGCTGCCGGGATCAAGGCCGGTGAGGCGGTCCGCGCCGAGGCCGACCAGACCCTGCTCGCCTCCATCGGCAAGCGCTCGGCCCGCCGTACGACGGCCGCCGACGCCGACGCCACCTACGCGGCGTGCAAGCTGGCCGCGGAGGCGGCCGGGATCACCCTCGCGGAGCCCGTGCAGAGCGGCACCGAGAGCGAACGCCTCGACCCGGTCGAGCGGGTGGCCCTGTCCTCCCGGGTGCGTACCCGGGCCGTACGGCTCGACGGACGCTGGTGGCGGGAGAACGTGGGCCCGCTGGTGGGACACCGGGCCCTGTCCGGCGCTCCGGTGGCACTGCTGTGGCGGCGCGGCGGCTATGTGGCCGTGCACCCCGGCACCGGACGCGAGACGCCGATCGAGAAGGCGAACGCGGAGGAGTTCGAGCCGCGCGCGGTGATGTTCTACCGCCCGCTGCCCGAGCGCCGCCTCACCCCGCTGGCCCTGCTGCGGTTCAGCCTGCGCGGCACCCGCGGCGATGTGCTCAACCTGATGCTCGCCGGGCTGGTGACGGTGGCGATCGGCGCACTGGTGCCCATCGCCACGGGCAAGGTGCTCGGCGAGTACGTGCCCAGGGCCCAGACGGGCCTGATCGTCCAGGTCTGCCTGGCGGTGATGATCAGCGGGGTGGTGTCGGCCGCGTTCACGCTGCTGGAGAACCTGACGATCCTGCGTCTGGAGGGCCGTATCGAGTCGGCGCTCCAGCCGGCCGTCTGGGACCGGCTGCTCCGGCTCCCGACCCGGTTCTTCACCCAGCGCTCCACCGGTGAACTGGCCAGTGCCGCCATGGGCATCAGCGCGATCCGGCGGCTGCTGGCGGGCGTCGGCCCGGTGGTCGCGCAGTCGGTCACGGTCGGCGCGATGAACCTGGGGCTGCTGTTCTGGTACAGCGTGCCGATGGCCATGGCGGCGATCGGCATGCTCGTCGTCATCGCGGCCGTGTTCCTGGGGCTCGGGCTGTGGCAGGTGCGCTGGCAGCGTCGTCTCGTGGTGCTCGGCAACAAGCTGAACAACCAGGCGTTCCAGACGCTGCGGGGCCTGCCCAAGCTGCGGGTGGCGGCGGCGGAGAACTACGCGTACGCCGCCTGGGCACGGGAGTTCGCGCGCAGCCGGGAACTCCAGCAGAAGGTCGGCCGGATCAAGAACCTCACCACGGTGCTCGGCACGGTCTACTTGCCGGTGTGCACCCTGCTGATGTTCATGCTGCTGGCGGGCCCGGCCAGGGGCGCGATGTCGGCGGCGGCCTTCCTCACCTTCAATACGTCGGTGACGATGGTGCTGACCTCGGTCACCCAGCTCACCGGTTCCTTCGTCTCGGCGGTGGCCGCGCTGCCGCTGTTCGAGGAGATCAAGCCGGTCCTGGACGCCACGCCCGAGGTGCGCACGGCGAGTACCCGCCCGGGCCCGCTGTCCGGTGCGGTGGAGGCCCGCAGGCTCTCCTTCCGGTACGCCGACGACGGCCCGCTCGTCCTGGACGACGTGTCCTTCGCGGTCCGCCCGGGCGAGTTCGTGGCGATCGTCGGCCCCAGCGGGTGCGGCAAGTCCACGCTCCTGCGCCTGCTCATCGGCTTCGACAAGCCGGTCTCGGGCAGCGTCCTGTACGACGGTCAGGACCTGGCGGCCCTCGACCAGTCGGCCGTGCGCCGCCAGTGCGGGGTCGTCCTCCAGCACGCGCAGCCGTTCACCGGCTCCATCCTGGACGTCATCTGCGGCACCGAGCCGTACACGTCGGAGGAGGCGATGGCGGCGGCCGAGATGGCGGGTCTTGCGGAGGACATCAAGCGTATGCCGATGGGCCTGCACACGATCGTCGCGGGCAACGGCGCGATCTCCGGCGGGCAGCGGCAGCGCCTGATGATCGCCCAGGCCCTGATCCGCCGCCCGCGCATCCTCTTCTTCGACGAGGCGACCAGCGCCCTCGACAACGACACCCAGCGCATCGTCATCGAGAGCACCCGCAAGCTGAATGCCACCCGCATCGTCATCGCCCACCGCCTGTCGACGGTGCTGGACGCGGACCGGGTCGTCGTGATGGAGGACGGCAAGGTCATCCAGCAGGGCCGACCCGCCCAGCTGCTCGCAGACACCGGGGGGCGGCTGCACGAGCTGGTGCGCAGGCAGCTGGCGTAGGTGCGCCGACGCCGGGCGTGCGGGTGGCCGAGTCGCCATGCCGGTTCCGTCCGACGACGATGGAATCAAGAGCGAGCGCAGCGGGGCCCGGACGGGGGTGCAGCGCATGACGCACACCGACGTACTGGTCGCCGGGGCGGGCCCGGTCGGCCTGACCGCCGCCCTCGAACTGAGCAGACGGGGGGTCGCCTGCCGCCTGGTCGACAGGCTTCCGGACCGGTTGCCGTACGCGAAGGCCGTGGGGATCCAGCCGAGGACGCTCGAGGTATGGGACCGGATGGGCCTGGCCCGCGCGGCCATGGACGCGGCGATTCCGCTGCGGGCGAGCTTCTGCGCTGCCGTCTTGCCGTGCTGCGGGTGGGGAAGGTCGTGGTCGTCGGATGTGGTGGTGGCCGTCTCCTTCACACCCCAGTCCACACCGATCGCACGCCCCGTC
>NZ_JBEXYL010000183.1:0-9028 GCF_040630895.1 Streptomyces sp. NPDC005728 | reverse complement strand
AGGGCTCGCAGAAGAACAACATGCGGGCGCGCGTCGCGCTGACCTGCGATGTCAAGTCCCAAGACCAACAAGTTAATTCCCTGCGAGCCCTAACGACCTCGTGCGTGGTTGGCCGTGGCTCGGCACCCCGGTAGCTCGTCGAACCGTGCATGATGGGGGTTGGGGCGCGTGAGTTGATCGCGGCGGAGTACCGGCTCACTGGGTTGTCGCCAGATGTGATCGCTGAACTCGTTGCTGAGGTGGGGCCGTTGTGGCACGAGCGACATCAGGCTCGGCTCACGGCTCGGCCCCGGCGGCGGACTGTGGAAGCTGGAGCGCAACACAAGCTCGTCTTCGTCGACCGACTGCTGGCCACATTGGTGAGTCTTCGCCATGGCACCACTCATGACGTGCTGGCCTGCTGGTTCGGGGTGGATCGCGCCACCATCACGCGCGCGATCGGGGAGGTGCGGCCCCTGCTGGCCGAGCGGGCTGCACCGTCGCTCCGGGCATCCGGCTGAGCACTCTGGCCGAAGCCTGGACTCGCCGTGAAATCCCAGCTCGGGCGCGTCCGGCCAGCACAGCACCTCCCAGTTGATCACGGCGGCGTTCGGACCGATCGCCGCCGTGAAGGCGGCCTCGATGCTGCCGACCGCTCGCACAGTGTCCCCTCGAGCAGCGCCGGGTCCGCCGACGGCGCCGGCACCGCCCCTGGCGCCGGATCGGGAAGGCGACGCCAGGGCTCGGGAAGCGAGTCCTCGACCAGGACAAGCGCCCCTGGATTCGGACCGATGCCGGGCTCCACTGCCGGACTGGGCTCGAGCAGGTGGAGCCGGGTCCTTCCCGCCGCCTCAATCTCCGCCGCGAACGTAACAGCGTCAACGCCGTCCTTCACCAGAGTGCGGTGCACCCGCTTCACGGCGTCGTGCGTCATGTGCCTCAGGGGCACGCTCCAGCTGCCTCGGCCGATTCGGCCCACCACGCGGCCGCCCGGGCGGCGAGACGTTCCCTATGTTCTGCCCGGCTCACGGGCCGTCTACAACGCTCAGCTGCACCTCCTGCACGGCGTCCACCCTCCCCCCGTCGGCAGCCACCTGCTCCAGCGTCACACCCGGGCCGCGGTTCCTCGCGACCCGCACGACTTCCTCGCGGAACTCTTCCGGATACGGCTTCGGAACAACGGCATCCTGCCCACCCACCCCCACACGCCAGGCCAGTTCAGATGTCACCCGATCGTGCATCAGACCCTCCTTCCATAAAGGGTCCTTGAGGGGCACTCAACAATTACTTATGGAAAGACGGTTTCATGTGACAGGCGTCTCTGGTTCCGAGGGAACCAGAAGCAGTCACAGCTCGTCCGCTCGCACGTCTAAACGCCCTTGCCCACGTGGCCAGTTCACGCAAGCCCGTTCCGAATGTTGAGATATCCTTCTGTCCCGGATGCTCCGCTCATCGCAGGTGCACCGTTGATTGAAATCGTCAACGACAAGGCCTTTCTCCGTACCGGAACGGCCCCACTCGTCGTACCGCCGTCGGCTCTTTCCATTCCGACGGTTCACGCCTTCGAGCAGGAATTGATGCCCGTTCAACCACTCGCGGAGCTCGTACGCTTCGCGCGCCACAACTCGCCTTTCTACCGTGAGCTCTACGCTCATCTGCCCAGTCATGCGGCACACCTCACGGATCTTCCGGTGGTGCCACAGGCGGACTTCTGGCGGGCCAACTCACCCCGCGACAACAGGCTGCTGACCGCGCCGCTCCACGAGGCGGTCGTCTTCCGCAGCGGTGGCACCACGGGATCCCCGAAGTTCTCCTACTACAGCCGCACGGAATGGCGGGAGTTCACCACGGCGTTCGGCGCCGGACTCGTCAATGCCGGGCTGCGACCGGGTCATCGGGTTGCCGACCTGTTCTACGCGGGTGATCTGTACGCCAGTTTCAGCTTCGTCCTGGACTCGCTGCACCGTTCCCCGGTGGCCAACGTCCGCCTCCCCATCGGCGGCGCGACGCCCTGGGAATCCACCGCGGCCACCCTGGGGGAATTCCAGGTCCAGGTCGTCGCCGGAACGCCCACCACCCTGTGCTCCCTCGCCGAGCGCCTCACCTCCGCAGGCCGGTCACTCCCGGACGTGGAGCTGCTGTTCTTCGGCGGTGAATGCCTCTTCGGCGACCAGCTCCCCCTGCTTGCGGGCGCGTTCCCGAAGGCCCAGGTGCGCTCCCTCGGCTACGCCAGCGTGGACGCCGGGCTGCTCGGGGAGGCCGTGCCCGGCGGCGACCCGCGCGTGCACCGCGTGTTCACCCCGTACACGATGGTCGAGATCCTCGACGAGGAGACCGACCGGCCCGTCACCGGCGACGGCGTTCCGGGACGGCTGGTCGTCACCGACCTGCGCCGACGGCTCATGCCGGTGCTCCGCTATCCGGCCGGTGACCGGGCCGAGTGGGTGGACCGGAACGCCGGTGTCTTCCGCATCCTGGGCCGCGCCGAGGAGGGCGTTCGGGTCGGTCCCGTCTCCCTCTACACCCAGGACGTCCACGACATCGTCATGGCTGCCGACACGGCCGGTGAGGTGACGGGGCTGCAACTCGTGGTGCGCCGCAGCAACGGCCGCGACGGCTTGGTACTGCTGCTCGCGACGGGTGAACCCGGTGCCGGGAACAGTGCGTTGGCAGATGCCGTCGCCACCGCGGTCCTGGCGCAACGCCCGCTCTATCGGAGCGCGACCGCCGCCGGTCATGTGAACCCGCTCATCGTCCAATGGGTGCGGCACCAGGACCTGGCCGTCAACTCCCGTACGGGCAAGCTCATCCGCGTCGTCGACGAACGGCCGCATTCATGAACGCGGTGGGGTCACGCACACGCCGTCTGCCCCTCGTGCTGCGCAACGCGTCGTTCGGCCGGGTCTGGGCCGGTCAGCTCCTCACCCAGGCCGCGAGCAGGATGTTCCAGGTCGGCGCGGTCTGGTGGCTGGTCGGATTCGCGGGCGGCGGGCACCGCGGGCTCGACTCGGGCCTTTTCCTCATGGTCAGCACGCTGCCGGCGGTCGCGCTCGCCCCCGTGGTCGCCCGCATCGTCGCACGTCACGCCCATCGGACGGTGCTGGCCGGCGCGGCGGCCGTGGCCGGCGCGGTGGCCACGGTGGCGGCCGTCCTGGCGCAGTCAGGGCCACTGCCGATGGCCGCGATCTACGCGGTGGGGCTGGCGCTGGCTGCCTGTCAGGCACTCTTCGACCCGTGCCTGACGACATCGGTGCCGGAACTCGTCGAGGACGCCGACATCGAAGCGGCCACCGGATTCGAGCTGTCCACCCAGTCGGTCGCCGGGCTCGGCGGAGGACTGCTCGGACCGCTCGCGGTCGACGCGGGCGGGCTCCCGGGCGTCGTCGCCGCCTGCGCTGCCGCCTACCTGCTCGCGGCCCTGCTGGTCCTCTCGGCGCGCTTCCCGCACGCCACGGCCCAGACGCACGGACCCCAGAGCGGCACGGCACCCGCATCGCGGACGCTGCGCCAGGTCCTGGCCCGGCTCCCGTTCATCCGCCGTGTGCTGGTCTGCTTCGCCGCCGCCAACGTCTTCACCACCGCTGTCTACGTCGTGATGCCGCTCTACACGCGGGGTGTGCTGCACTCCACCGGCTCGACCGTGGCCTCGCTGGAGGCCGCCCTCGGCGCGGGCACACTCGTCGGATCCTTCACCGGTGCCCGCCTTCCGGGGCGTCCCGTCACCGTCGGCACCGTGAGTCTGACCGTGATGGCCGCGGCCCTCGGGCTGCCGGGCCTGGTCCCCGGGCACGCCGTGGCGTTCGGTGCCCTGGCCGTCGTCGGCTGGTGCGTCGGCGTGATCGGCGTCCGGTTCGTCGCGCTGTTCCAGCGGCTGGTGCCTGCCGACGACAAGCCGGAGTTCTTCGCAGTCATGCAGGCGCTGCTCGGTGCCACGTTCCCCGTCGCCTCACTCGTCTTCGGCGCATTGGGTGACCATCTGACGGCCCGCACGCTCTGCCTGGTGCAGGGCGCAGGTCTCGTACCGGTCGCGCTGGCACTGTGGTGGGTCGGCGGACGGACGGACACCGACGGACCCCGGGCGTCCGCAACACAGCCCCTCACCCGGGCGGGAGAAGCGTCATGAGCGTCGTCGTCTCCCCCGCCACGGTCCAGGACATCGCGGAACTGCGGCAGTTGTACTTCGAGGTGTACGGGCACGGCTACCCGGTACCGCTCGGCAGTGACCCGGCCGTCATGCGCCGACTGATCACCGACGGCACCGCGCACTGGCTCACCGCCCGCACACACCGCGCCGACCTGGTCGGATCCGCCGTTGTACAGACCGATCCGGGCAGCCGCATCGGCAAGCTCGTCGGACTCGCCGTGCATCCCGGCCACCGGGGCGGCGGGCTGGCTTCCCGACTGACCGGTGCCGTCTGCGACGAAGCGTTCGGCACCGGCCGCCTCGACTCGGTGTACGCCACCGTCCGCGTCGTCACCGAGGGCCCCCAGCACGTCGTCGTACGCAACGGCTTCCGGCCGCTCGGCCTGATGCCCAACGCGGTCGAGGTCGAGGGCTGCGAGAGCCTCGCACTGTTCGCCCGCTACGCCGACGGCGTGCTGGAACGCCGCGCCCCCGTCGAGCACGTGCCGGAACGGCTGTCGGTGCTGCTGTCCGCCGCCTCCAGCGGCATCGGCATCGACTACGGCGCCACCGGGCTCGTCCCCGGTGGCGGTGCGGCGCGCGCCACCGCGGTTGCCGCACCGATCGAGCTGATCAACGCCCCGGCCTTCGTCCGCCGCCGCTTCCTGGAACGGTTTCCCGAAGCGGGCGACCGCTTCTTCCCGCTGCACACCCCGAACGCGCTCCTGGTGGCGGCCGACGGCGGCTTCGAGGCGTACGCCGACCTCGACCCGGTGGCGGGCAGCTGCGCGCTGGTCGCCGTCCATCCGCGCCCGGCCGCGGTGACCGGCGCGCTGGAGGCGCTGATGACCAAGGTCACCCGGGCCGGCGCGGACTACGCCGAGACGCTGCTCCCACTGGCCGACACCGAGGCCCTGGAGGTCTATCTCGCCTCGGGGTTCGTGCCCAGCGCGGTCTATCCCGCCATGCGCCGCATCCACGACCGCTTCCACGACCACGTGGTGCTGTCCCGCACCAGCCGCCAGATCGACTTCCGGACGACGGCCGTCAGCCCCTTGCTCCAGCCGTACCTCGGCGCCTATCTGAGCGCCTGGACCGCCACCTACCTGCCCCTTCACGAGGTGTCCCGATGAACCCCCATCTCGCTCCCGTCGAGGTCCCCGACCCGGCGGCGCTCGGCCACGTGCAACGACTGTGCGACCTGGCGGAGCCGTACGCGGCCGGCGCCGGCATCGACGAGCTGTTCGCCGCGGCGATGGCCGAGACCCATGCCTGGCACGCCCAGCGCTCCGCGTTCTACGCCGCCCTGCTCCAGGACACGCCCGAGGCCCCGGCGCCCACGGTCGGCGACACAGTGCGCACCCCCCTGGTGCCCGCCGCCTTCTTCAAGCGCCACGAGGTGCTCTCCATCCCTCGCGAGGAGGTGTTCCTGCACCTGACCTCCTCGGGCACCACGGGCCAGAAGTCGCAGATGTTCTTCGACGAGTGGACGATCCGCTCGGCGCAGCGCATGGTGGCCCGGATCTTCGACCACTACGGCTGGATCACCCCCGACCAACCGGTCAACTACCTGCTGTACAGCTACGAGCCCGCGCCGTCGCTGAAGCTGGGCACGTCGTTCACCGACAACTACCTGTGTGACTTCGCCCCGGCCCGGCACACCACGCACGCGCTGCGGCACACCGGATCCGGCCACGAGTTCGACGTGCACGGCTGCATCGCGGCGCTCCAGCAGTACGCGGACGACGACGTGCCGGTGCGCATCCTGGGCTTCCCTGCCTTCCTGTACTTCACCTTGGAACGGATGAGGGCCATGGGTCTGCCGCCGCTGCGGCTGCCCGAGGGATCACTGATGGTGCTCGGCGGCGGCTGGAAGGGCCATGCCGACCGGCAGATCGGCAAGGACGTGTTCTACGCCGAGGTCACCGAACGCCTCGGCATCCCGGGCGAGCGTGTCCGGGACACGTTCGGCTCCGTCGAGCACTGCGTGCCGTACGTCGAGTGCGCACACCACCGGCTGCACGTGCCGGTGTGGTCACGCGCCGCGGTCCGCGACACGGCGACGCTGCGTCCGCTGCCGTACGGAGAGCGCGGCCTTCTTCACCTGGTCAGCCCGTACATCACCGCCGTTCCGGCGCAGAGCGTCGTGATGGGCGACCTTGCCTCGCTGCACCCGGGCGAGGACTGCCCCTGCCCGCTGCCCACCGACTGGTTCACCGTGCACGGCCGTGCCGGGGTGAGCCGCAACCGCAGTTGCGCGGTCGCCGCCGCCGAACTGATGAAGGGAATGTCGTGACCACCTCCGCACTTCACCTCTGGCAGGGCGAGTTCATCGACGACGCCGAGGCCGGCCGACGGCTCGCCGGGCTGGCGGAGTCGACCGGGCGGGTCCTGGCACGACCGCTGCCCACCGACGTGGTGCTCGGCGCCTGCGCCGCAGTCAGCCGTGACCTGGCCGATCCCGGCTCCGACCTGTACGGCCGGCTGGCCGGACAGCTGACCGCCGTCGAGGGCGCGACCACCTTGGCCGAGCTGGCCGGCGCGCTCACCCGGCAGGCGCTGGAACGCAAGCTGCGCCGGGAACTGGGCGGGCTGCGGCCGGAGCGGCTGACCCGGCCGGACGGCCGCGAGACGGTGTACGAGTCCTGGGCGCCCGTGGGCCTGCTGGTGCACATCGCGCCCGGAAACGCCGCCGCCGTGGCACCCCTGAGCGTCGTCGAGGGCCTGCTGGCGGGCAACGTCAACGTCCTGAAGACCAGCAGCTCCGACACCTCACTCGCCCAGGACCTGCTCGCCGCCCTCGGGGCCGCCGACCCGACCGGGCTGATCTCCGAGCGCGTGGTGGCCCTCCGCTTCCCGTCATCGCGGCAGGACTGGATCCAGGCGCTGTGCGGGCAGGCCGACGCAATCGCCGCCTGGGGCGGAGAGGACGCCATACGCGCGGTGAGCGACATCGCACCGCCGGGCTGCCGGGTCGTCGAGTGGGGGCACCGCATCTCCTTCGCCTACCTGACCCGGGAAGCAGCGACCGACGACAGCACGCTCGACGCGCTCGCCGAGGATGTCTGCCGCTTCGAACAGCAGGCGTGCTCCAGCCCTCAGGTGGTCTATCTCGACTCCCCGGACGCCGACGACGTCTTCGCGTTCGCCGGGCGGTTCGCCGAGCGGCTGGCGAAGGTGTCCGACGCCCTGCGCGCGCCACTGCCCGGACCGGCCGAGCAGGCGGAGATCACCACCGTGCAGCAGCTGGCCCGGCTCGAACAACACCTCGGCCTCACCCGCGTGTTCGCCGCCGACGACGGTTCATGGCGGGTGATGGCGGACACCCGGTCTGCGCTCGACGCCTCCCCGCTGCATCGCAGCGTCTGGGTGAAGCCGCTCCCCCGGCACACGGTCACGGCGACGCTGCGGCCGATGCGCCGCTATCTGCAGACCGCGGCTGTCGGCGGCAGCCCGGCGGACGTGGCCGAGCTGTCGCGCGCCCTCTTCGCCGCGGGGGTCACCCGGGTCACCCCGGTCGGCTCCATGCTGGAGGGCTACGAGGGTGAACCGCACGACGGGGTCTACGCGTTGCAGCGCTACAGCCGTCGGGTGAGCGTGCGCGCGCCGGGCGATGCGTTCCGCACCGTCGCCTGCCTGGACGACCTGGTGGCGCCCCCGGTCCTGCCCCCGGCGCCCGAGGCACCGCTGCTCGGCAAGGAAGGCGTGCAGCGCGCTCTCGTCTCGCTGGACCCGCGCCACGCCCACCTGTACTTCCGCAGCGGGGGTTCCACGGGCACGCCCGCCCTGTCGGTGTTCACCTGCGACGACTACGGCAACCAGATGCGCGCCGCAGCCGACGGGCTGCTCGCCGCCGGCTTCGACCCGGCCCGTGACCGGGCGGCCAACCTGTTCTATTGCGGCGGGATGTACGGGAGTTTCATCAGCTTCTTCTCCATTCTGGAACGCCTGAACGCCACCCAGATCCCGATGGCCGCAGGTCCCGACCACGCCATGACCGCCGAGGCACTGGTCGCCCACGGGGCGGACACCCTCTTCGGCATGCCGTCCTACTTGTGGCAGCTGTTCCACGCCGAGGCGGACCGGCTGCGTGCGTACGGCGGGATCAGGAAGGTGTTCTACGGCGGAGAGCACTTCACCCCCGAGCAACGCCGGGTACTGACCGATGAGTTCGGCGTCGAGGTCATCCGATCCGCTGCGTACGGCAGCACCGATCTGGGGCCGCTGGGGTACCAGTGCACGGCGGGTGAGGGGTCGGTTCACCATGTGCTGACCGATCTGCACACGCTGGAGATCCTCCATCCGCACACGGACCGGCCGGTGACACCGGGCGAGCCGGGACGGCTGGTCTTCACCTCCCGGGCCCGTGCCGGACAGCGGCTGGAGCGCTACGAGATCGGTGACCTGGGCCG
Source organism: Streptomyces sp. NPDC005728 (assembly GCF_040630895.1). NCBI lineage: Bacteria > Bacillati > Actinomycetota > Actinomycetes > Kitasatosporales > Streptomycetaceae > Streptomyces > Streptomyces sp. NPDC005728. The sequence goes on along the minus strand of NZ_JBEXYL010000183.1, from coordinate 514 downwards.
AGCGGTGGAGGGCGCGTGCGCGTGCGGCAGCCACGTGCCGAGGCTGGAACTGCTGGGGCGCTACGGCGACGTCGTGCGCGTCGGCACGTATTTCGTCAACTACCGGCGCATCCTGCGGGCCGCGCAGGAACGCCTCGGCTACCACGGTGAGATGCAGTTGCTGGTCGCATCCGGCTCCGGCCGGGAAGTGCTGACGGTCCGGCTCGACGAGCAGTACGCGAGCGACCCCGATGCAGCGCGCGAGGCCCTCCTCGCCGAGGTGACGGAGCTGGCTTCGGCCGAGGCGGAGGGTCTGCTGGCCTTCGCCGTGGAGACCGTGCGGAGGGAGACGTTCGAGCGCACCTCCACCAGCGGCAAGCTGCGGACGGTCGTCGATCTGCGCTAGCCGGTCTCCGTATGGCCGCGGCCCGCCCCTTCCACCGGCCAGGCCGGTGCAGGTGGCGCAGGCGAACGCAAGGGCATGGGAGGAGTTCACCGAACAGCTGAAAGGAGCGCTCGGCGAGAGCCGCGTGGC
>NZ_JBEXYL010000182.1:0-9449 GCF_040630895.1 Streptomyces sp. NPDC005728 | reverse complement strand
GAACGGATCGTGGTCGGGCTGACCGGCGGGCCCGAGGGCCGCACCCTGATCCGGCGCGCTGCCCGGCTCGCGGAGAAGGGCGCGGGCGGCGAGGTGATGGCCGTCTACATAGCCCGCAGCGACGGGCTGACCGCGGCCTCTCCGAAGGAGCTGGCCGTCCAGCGCACCCTGGTGGAGGACCTCGGCGGCACCTTCCACCACGTCGTCGGCGACGACATACCGGCCGCACTGCTCGACTTCGCGCGCGGCGTCAACGCCACCCAGATCGTCCTCGGCTCCTCGCGCCGCAGGGCCTGGCAGTACGTCTTCGGGCCCGGCGTCGGCGCCACGGTCGCCCGCGAGTCGGGACCCGACCTCGACGTCCACATCGTCACCCACGAGGAGGTCGCCAAGGGCCGCGGCCTGCCCGTCGCCCGGGGCGCGCGGCTCGGCCGGGCCCGCATCATCTGGGGCTGGGTGGTGGGTCTGGCCGGCCCGGCGGTGCTCGCGGTGCTGCTGAACACCGTCGACCTCGGTCTCGCCAACGACATGCTGCTGTTCCTGGCCGTCACGGTCGCAGCGGCCCTGCTCGGCGGCCTGCTGCCCGCCCTGGCCTCGGCGGCCTTCGGGTCCCTGCTGCTGAACTACTTCTACACCCCGCCCCTGCACCGGCTGACCATCGCCGATCCGAAGAACATCGTGGCCATCGCCATCTTCGTCGGGGTCGCCGTGTCCGTGGCCTCGGTGGTGGACCTCGCCGCCCGGCGCACCCACCAGGCCGCCCGGCTGCGCGCGGAGTCCGAGATCCTCTCCTTCCTGGCCGGCAACGTGCTGCGCGGCGAGACCGGCCTGGAGGAGCTGCTGGAGCGGGTCCGGGAGACTTTCGGCATGGAGTCGGCCGCCCTGCTGGAGCGGGCGAGCGACGTCGAGCCGTGGACCTGCGCGGGCCGCGCCGGATTCGGGCCGCCGCTGGAACGGCCCGAGGACGCGGACGTCGACGTGCCGGTCGGCGACCACATGGCGCTCGCGCTGACCGGCCGGGTGCTGCCCGCCGAGGACCGCAGGGTGCTGGCGGCCTTCGCCGCGCAGGCCGCCGTCGTACTGGACCGCCGGCGCCTCCAGGAGGAGGCCGACCAGGCCCGCGCGCTCGCCGAGGGCAACCGCATCCGCACCGCCCTGCTCGCCGCAGTCAGCCACGACCTGCGCACCCCGCTCGCCGGCATCAAGGCCGCCGTCTCCTCGCTGCGCTCCGACGACGTGGCCTGGTCCGAGGAGGACCAGGCGGAGCTCCTGGAGGGCATCGAGGAGGGCGCCGACCGGCTCGACCATCTGGTCGGCAATCTGCTCGACATGTCGCGCCTGCAGACCGGCACCGTCACCCCGCTCATCCGTGAGATCGACGTGGACGAGGTGGTCCCGATGGCCCTGGTCGGCGTCCCCGAGGACAGCGTCGAGCTGGATGTCCCCGAAACGCTGCCCATGGTCGCCGTCGACCCCGGGCTGCTGGAGCGGTCGGTGGCCAACCTGGTGGAGAACGCCGTCAAGTACGGCCCGCCCGGATGCCGCGTCCTGGTGTCCGCCAGCGCCATAGCGGACCGGGTCGAGGTCCGGGTGGTGGACCGCGGGCCGGGCGTGCCGGACGAGGCCAAGGACCGTATCTTCGAGCCCTTCCAGCGCTACGGCGACGCCCCGCGCGGGGCCGGGGTCGGACTCGGCCTCGCGGTCGCCCGCGGCTTCGCCGAGGCCATGGGCGGCACCCTGAACGCCGAGGACACGCCGGGCGGCGGGCTCACCATGGTGCTGAGCCTGCGCGCGGCAGGATCGCGTCTCGACTCCCTCCCCGTCGGGGAGGCCATCGCAGAACCAGAAAGGCAAACCCTATGACCCGGGTGCTCGTGGTCGACGACGAGCCGCAGATCGTGCGCGCCCTCGTGATCAACCTGAAGGCGCGCAAGTACGAGGTCGACGCGGCCCCCGACGGCAGGACCGCCCTGGAACTCGCCGCCTCCCGCCACCCCGACGTGGTCGTCCTCGACCTGGGCCTGCCGGACATGGACGGCGTCGAGGTGATCAGGGGCCTGCGCGGCTGGACCCGCGTCCCCATCCTGGTCCTGTCCGCCCGGCACTCCTCCGACGAGAAGGTCGAGGCGCTGGACGCGGGCGCCGACGACTACGTCACCAAGCCCTTCGGCATGGACGAGCTGCTGGCCCGGCTGCGGGCAGCCGTGCGCCGGGCCGAGCCGTCCGGGCCGGGCGAGGACGACATGACGACCGTGGAGACCGAGGGCTTCACCGTCGACCTGGCCGCCAAGAAGGTCAACCGCTCCGGCAAGGACGTCCGGCTCACCCCGACCGAGTGGCACCTGCTGGAGGTGCTGGTCCGCAACACCGGCCGCCTGGTCAGCCAGAAGCAGCTGCTGCAGGAGGTGTGGGGGCCGTCGTACGGGACGGAGACCAACTACCTGCGCGTCTACATGGCCCAGCTGCGCCGCAAGCTGGAGACGGACCCGTCGCATCCGAAGCACTTCATCACCGAGCCGGGGATGGGGTACCGGTTCGAGAGTTGAGTCTTCGAGCGGTGGGATGCCCGGGGGGACGTCGAAGGGTGAGATTCCGGGAGTGAGCTGCGCTACGGCGCTGTGGGTGCACCCCGGTACGCTTCACGTATGACTGCTGTTCCTCGTTCCGAAAAGCCGGCCGGCCGGTTCCGGCGCATGCTCGACCGGCTCTCCACCTCGCAGGAGGACCTGGAGTCGGAGGAGCTGCGGGAAGACGCCGAGACCTCGGGGTGCACCCGGATCGGTGACTGCCGGGACCGGCAGATCGTCACCGTAACTGGTACCTTGCGCACGGTCACCCTGCGACCGCGCGCCGGAGTCCCGGCCCTGGAGGCCGAACTGTTCGACGGCTCCGCCGCGCTGGACGTGGTCTGGCTCGGCAGGCGCTCCATCGTCGGCATAGAACCGGGGCGCAAGCTGATCGCATCGGGCCGGATCTCCATGAGCCGGGGCCGCCGGGTGCTGTTCAACCCGAAATACGAACTGCGACCCCTCGGACGGGAGTAGCCGGTGACGTCCCTCGACAAGCCGACCGAAGACACCGAACAGACCCAGCCGGACGAGGCCCGCGACGCTCGTGCGGTCACCGAGGCCGCGCTGTTCGAGGCGTTCGGCGGTGTCCGTGGCATGGTCGAGACGGTCCTGCCGGGTCTTCTCTTCGTCACGATCTTCACGATCAACAAGAACCTGCACGTCTCGGCGGTCGCCGCCCTGGCCCTCTCCCTGGTGCTGGTCGTGGTCCGGCTGGTCCGGAAGGACACCGTCAAGCACGCCTTCAGCGGCGTCTTCGGCGTGGCCTTCGGCGTCGTGTTCGCGATGTTCACGGGCAACGCCAAGGACTTCTACCTGCCGGGCATGCTCTACACGCTCGGCCTGGCGCTGGCCTACATCATCACGACCCTCGCCGGTGTCCCCCTGATCGGTCTCATCCTCGGCCCGGTCTTCAAGGAGAACCTCTCCTGGCGCACCCGCAACCCCGGCCGCAAGAAGGCCTATGCGAAGGCCAGCTGGGCCTGGGGCCTGATCCTGCTCGCCAAGTGCGCGATCCTCTTCCCGCTGTACTGGTGGGCCGACACGACCCAGCTCGGCTGGGTGCTGGTCACCCTGAAGATCCCGCCCTTCCTGCTGGCGGTCTGGCTCACCTGGGTCTTCCTCGCGAAGGCGCCCGCGCCGATCGACGTGTTCGCCGAGATGGAGGCGGAGGAGAAGGCCGAGAAGGCCGAGAAGGAGCGCGAGGCCGCGCTGGCCGCCGAGGGCGGCGAGCCGACGGGCGGACGGCACCGCAGGGACGCGTAACCGCCGGCACACGCACTCGCCGGCACACGCACTCGCCGGGAGGCGTACTCGCCGGGAGGCGTAGGACAGCCGTCGTACGACGAGAAAGGGCGCCCTTGGCATCAAGGGCGCCCTTCGTCGTCGGTTCAGCCTTCTTCGCGCCGCACCGACAGCAGTTCCTCCAACTGTTCCTCCCGGGCCTGCGCGGCCACGAAGAGGAGCTCGTCGCCCGCCTCCAGGGAGTCCTCCTTGGACGGGGTCAGCACGCGGTTGCCGCGGATGATCGTGACCAGCGAGGTGTCCTGGGGCCACTCCACCTCGCCGACGTGGGTGCCGGCCAGGGCCGACTCCTCGGGCAGGGTCAGCTCGACCAGGTTGGCGTCGCCGTGGCTGAAGCGGAGCAGACGGACCAGGTCGCCGACGCTCACCGCCTCCTCGACCAGGGCGGACATCAGACGTGGGGTGGAGACGGCCACGTCCACGCCCCAGGCCTCGGTGAACAGCCACTCGTTCTTCGGGTTGTTAACCCGGGCCACGACGCGCGGAACGCCGTACTCCGTCTTCGCGAGCAGCGACACGACCAGGTTGACCTTGTCGTCACCCGTCGCGGCGATGACCACGTTGCAGCGCTGCAGCGCCGCCTCGTCCAAGGACGTGATCTCACAGGCGTCGGCCAGCAGCCACTCCGCCTGCGGCACCCGCTCCACCGAGATGGCGGTCGGGGCCTTGTCGATGAGCAGGATCTCGTGGCCGTTCTCCAGCAGCTCGCCCGCGATCGAGCGGCCGACGGCGCCGGCTCCGGCAATGGCGACCCTCATCAGTGACCGCCCTCCTCTTCCGGGCCCTCGGCGAAGGCCGCCTCGACCTTCTCGACGTCGTCCGCCCGCATCATCACGTGTACGAGGTCACCCTCCTGGAGCACCGTCTGCGAGGTGGGCAGGATCGCCTCGCCCAGGCGGGTCAGGAACGCCACCCGGACGCCCGTCTCCTCCTGCAGCTTGCTGATCTTGTGGCCGACCCACGTGGGGGAGGCGTGCACCTCGGCGAGCTGGACGCCACCCGTGGGATCGCGCCACAGCGGCTCGGCGCCCGAGGGCAGCAGACGGCGCAGCATCTGGTCGGCCGTCCAGCGGACCGTGGCCACGGTGGGGATGCCCAGGCGCTGGTAGACCTCGGCCCGGCGGGGGTCGTAGATACGGGCGGCCACGTTCTCGACGCCGAACATCTCGCGGGCCACGCGCGCGGAGATGATGTTCGAGTTGTCACCGCTGGAGACGGCGGCGAAGGCGCCCGCCTCCTCGATGCCCGCCTCGCGCAGGGTGTCCTGGTCGAAGCCGACCCCGGTGACCCGGCGGCCGCCGAATCCCGGGCCCAGCCGACGGAAGGCGGTGGGGTCCTGGTCGATCACGGCGACCGTGTGGCCCTGTTGCTCCAGGGTCTGGGCGAGTGCGGAACCCACTCTTCCGCAGCCCATGATGACGATGTGCACGACCGTCCTTCCGGTGTCCAAAAGTTACTGCTCAGCATCAGGGTCTCAGACCGACGCCCAAAGCTACACACGGGCGGTTCGGGCCGGGCACCCCTGTGCGCGGGTTTCCCGCGATCACGGTCGGTGATCACCGGGAGCGATCGGCGCACGCCGCGCACCGGCGGGTGGCCGGCGCCTGTGTCCGGCGCGTGATGCTGCGCACGCTGCACAGGGTCAGGATTCCGAGGCCGACGAGGGCGACCGTGGCCCCGATCAGCTCTGCGGTCGCGGGCATGGAACCTCCGAAGTGCGGTGACGGGCGGGGTCTGCCATCTAGACACGGAGGGCACGAGGACCGCGGAATCCGAAGTTCCGCGCGCCCGCGATTTCACTCATGAGGCAGATCCGGGATGCCGGGTGGGCGGTTGCCTGTTCGAAGGCCTACGATCCTCTGTCGTGTCCAAACTGACCGACGTGCCCAAACGGATCCTGATCGGGCGCGCACTGCGCAGTGACCGGCTGGGCGAAACGCTCCTGCCGAAGCGCATCGCACTCCCCGTCTTCGCCTCCGACCCTCTGTCCTCCGTCGCCTACGCGCCGGGAGAGGTCCTGCTGGTCCTGTCCATCGCGGGCGTGTCGGCGTACCACTTCAGCCCCTGGATCGCCGCCGCGGTCGTCGTGCTGATGTTCACGGTCGTCGCCTCCTACCGGCAGAACGTGCACGCGTACCCGAGCGGCGGCGGCGACTACGAGGTGGCGACCACCAACCTCGGCCCCAAGGCCGGCCTCACCGTCGCCAGCGCCCTGCTCGTCGACTACGTGCTGACCGTCGCCGTCTCCATCGCCTCCGGCATCGAGAACCTCGGCTCCGCGATCCCCTTCGTGGTGGAGCACAAGGTGCTGTGTGCGATCGCCGTGATCGTCCTGCTGACGCTGATGAACCTGCGCGGCGTCAAGGAGTCGGGCAAGCTCTTCGCGATCCCGACGTACGTCTTCGTCGGCGGCGTCTTCATCATGATCGCGTGGGGCGCCTACCGGGGCCTGGTCCTCGGCGACACCATGAAGGCACCGACCGCCGACTACCACATCAAGGCCGAGCACCAGGGGCTCGCGGGCTTCGCCCTGGTCTTCCTGCTGCTGCGGGCCTTCTCCTCCGGCTGTGCCGCGCTCACCGGCGTCGAGGCGATCTCCAACGGCGTCCCGGCCTTCCGCAAGCCCAAGTCGAAGAACGCGGCGACCACGCTCGCGCTGATGGGCGCGCTGGCCGTCACCATGTTCTGCGGCATCATCGCCCTCGCGATGTCGACCAACGTCCGCATGGCCGAGAACCCGGCCTCCGACCTGATCCACAACGGCATCCCGGTCGGCTCCGGCTACGTCCAGAACCCGGTGATCTCCCAGGTCGCCGAGGCGGTCTTCGGCAAGGGCAGCTTCCTGTTCATCATCCTCGCGGCCGCCACCGCCCTGGTGCTGTTCCTCGCGGCGAACACCGCGTACAACGGCTTCCCGCTGCTCGGCTCGATCCTCGCCCAGGACCGCTACCTCCCGCGCCAGCTGCACACCCGCGGCGACCGCCTCGCCTTCTCCAACGGCATCGTGCTGCTCGCGGGCACGGCGATGCTGCTGGTGGTCATCTACGGCGCCGACTCCACCCGCCTGATCCAGCTCTACATCGTCGGCGTGTTCGTGTCCTTCACGCTCAGCCAGACCGGCATGGTCCGGCACTGGAACCGCCACCTGGCGGTCGAGAAGGACCCGGCCAAGCGCCGCCACATGATCCGCTCCCGCGCGATCAACACGTTCGGCGCGTTCTTCACCGGCCTGGTGCTGGTCGTCGTCCTGGTCACCAAGTTCACGCACGGCGCCTGGGTCGCCCTGCTGGGCATGTGCATCTTCTACGCGACGATGACCGCGATCCGGAAGCACTACGACCGGGTCGCCGAGGAGATCGCGGCCCCCGAGGGCCCCTCCGACGACAGTGTCCGCCCCTCCCGCGTCCACTCCGTCGTCCTCATCTCCAAGATCCACCGCCCCACCCTGCGTGCCCTGGCCTACGCCAAGCTGATGCGCTCGGACACCCTGGAGGCGCTCACCGTCAACGTCGACCCGGCCGAGACCAAGGCGCTGCGCGAGGAGTGGGAGCGGCGTGGGATCGACGTACCGCTGAAGGTCCTCGACTCGCCGTACCGCGAGATCACGCGGCCGATCATCGAGTACGTCAAGAGCCTCCGCAAGGAGTCCCCGCGCGACGCGGTCTCCGTGATCATCCCCGAGTACGTGGTGGGCCACTGGTACGAGCACCTGCTGCACAACCAGAGCGCGCTCCGCCTCAAGGGCCGGCTGCTGTTCACGCCGGGCGTCATGGTGACCTCGGTGCCGTACCAGCTGGAGTCCTCCGAGGCGGCCAAGCAGCGTGCCCGCAGGCGGCAGGAGTGGAACGCGCCCGGCGCGGTCCGGCGCGGCCCGGCGGTGGAGCGGCCGAAGGAGCCGGCCGCCAAGGACTGAGGCGCGAGGGACTGAGCGCACGGGAGAGGCCGTAGACTGGTGGGCTGTTGTCGGGCCCACCGGCTGCGGCCGCTTCCCTTTCTCGATCTGGAGTCACCCCACCATGCAGACAGAACCGGTCAAGTCTCTGGTGGGCGAGGAGTACGAGGTCGAGATCGGCCCCGTCGCCCACGGCGGCCACTGCATCGCCCGTACCTCCGAGGGCCAGGTGCTGTTCGTCCGGCACACGCTGCCCGGCGAGCGGGTGGTGGCCCGGGTGACGGAGGGCGAGGAGGGCGCCCGCTTCCTGCGCGCCGACGCCGTCGAGATCATCGAGGCCTCCAAGGACCGCGTCGAGGCCCCCTGCCCCTTCGCGGGCCCCGGCCGCTGCGGCGGCTGCGACTGGCAGCACGCCAAGCCGGGCGCCCAGCGCCGGCTCAAGGGCGAGGTGATCGCCGAGCAGCTCCAGCGGCTCGCGGGCCTCACGCCCGAGGAGGCGGGCTGGGACGGCACGGTGATGCCGGCCGAGGGCGACAAGCTCCCGGCGGGTCAGGTCCCCCAGTGGCGCACGCGCGTGCAGTACGCGGTGGACGCCGACGGTAACGCCGGACTGCGCCGCCACCGCTCGCACGAGGTCGAACCGATCGATCACTGCATGATCGCCGCCCCCGGTGTCAGCGAACTCGGCATCGAGGACCGGGACTGGGCCGGCATGGTCTCCGTCGACGCGATCGCCGCGACGGGCTCCCAGGACCGCATGGTGATCCTGGAACCCCGCCCCGGCGCCCGCCTGCCCCTCGTCGAGCTCGACCGGCCCGTCTCCGTCATGCGCGTCGACGAGAAGGACGGCGGCATCCACCGCGTCCACGGCCGCGCGTTCGTGCGCGAGCGCGCCGACGGCCGCACCTACCGTGTCGGCAGCGGCGGCTTCTGGCAGGTCCACCCGCAGGCCGCCGACACCCTGGTCAAGGCCGTGATGCAGGGCCTGCTGCCACGTAAGGGCGAGATGGCCCTGGACCTCTACTGCGGCGTGGGCCTGTTCGCCGGCGCCCTCGCCGACCGCCTCGGCGAGAAGGGCGCGGTCCTCGGCATCGAGTCCGGCAAGCGCGCGGTCGAGGACGCGCGGCACAACCTCGCCGACTTCCCGCGGGTCCGCATCGAACAGGGCAAGGTCGAGTCGGTCCTCCCGCGCACCGGCATCACCGAGGTCGACCTCATCGTCCTCGACCCCCCGCGCGCGGGCGCGGGCCGCAAGACGGTCGAACACCTCTCCTCCCTCGGCGCCCGCCGCATCGCGTACGTCGCCTGCGATCCCGCTGCGCTGGCTCGCGACCTGGGCTACTTCCGTGAGGGCGGCTATCGGGTGCGGACGCTTCGGGCGTTCGATCTGTTTCCGATGACGCATCATGTGGAGTGCGTGGCGATCCTCGAACCCGTGACCAAGGGCTCCTGACCTGCGGTTTACTCAACACGCTCAGCCCCTGCTCCTGCCGGCTCCCCGACCTGACCGGCGGCCTGCCGAGTCGGACAGATGCTGCGAAGGCAGCGGTCGCCCGCGTGCTGGCGGTCGAAGCCACTCAGCGCAGTACCGCCGCCAGCAGATCGGTCCCCAGCGCTGTCAGATCGGGCAGATTGAGGGTGTAACGGACGTAGCGGCCGTGCCGCCGGGCCGTGAGCAGGCCCGC
>NZ_JBEXYL010000181.1:0-9480 GCF_040630895.1 Streptomyces sp. NPDC005728 | reverse complement strand
GTTCGCGTCGAAAGAGGCAGTGCGTGCTTGGTTCTCACTCCGCACGTTGCGCAGTCCCTCGTGGTGTGCACGGGATGGATCAGATGCACGGTCCGGCCGTGCTTGCGGGCCATCTCGACCAGCGCCCGCTTCGCAGCGCCGATCGCGGCTATGAACAGGGCAACAGGTCGGGCGCCACGGTCGCGTTGCTCACCATCCGCGCCCAGAGTTGCGTGCCCAACCGGGCGTCGTACAGGCATGCAATGAAGGCAGACCCCCGCCAGAGCCACCAGGGAGCCTTCACTGACCACCGACGCCCCGGAGTCAACCCTGTCCCGCCTCCGATGCCGGTCCGGACACGGCCGCGCCAAGGCGGGAGGCCAGGGTGGCAACCGCATCCCGAAGCTCCGTCCCGCCCGCGACATGGAAGGCGTAAGGGACTGCCGCCAGCCACTCCTGCGCGTACATCACCGGGTTGCGGGTGCTGCCGACGAGCACGCAGCGTTCTCCCGCCACCCCCAGCGGTTCGAGCTGTCCCATCGACGGCCCGATCCACGGGGCGACCCGCTCCACCGGTGCGTCGAAGAGCACGCGGGTGGGATAGGCCCATCCGGTGCCCAGGTTCTCCTCCAGCACCGTGACCGGGTCGAGGTCTTCCGGCATCCGGAACCCGACCGTAGTCTCCTCGGCCGCCAGTACGCGATCGACCCGGTAGGTGCGCACGGCGTCCGCGCGATGGGAATGGCAGAGCAGGTACCAGCGCGCCCGGCGTACGACGACCGCCCACGGGTCCACCTCCGCCCGCCACTGGTTGCCGGCTTCGCTCCGGTAGGTGATCACTACGCGCCGCCGGGCAGCGATCGCGTCCACCAGGGCGCTCGTGACGGCGGGATCGGCGTAGGCCGCACTCGGATCGGGCGCGGCAGCGGCATGCTCGCGCAGCGCGGCCGCCTGACGCCCGATCCCCTCGGGCAGCGCGTGGACGACCTTGTCCAGAGCGGAGCCGACGAGGTCCCCGGGATCGGTGGCGGCGGGCCTGCCGTCGAGCACCGCCATGACCAGGCCGAGCGCTTCGCTCTGGGTGAAGCTCACCGGGGGCAGCCGGGTCCCTCGCCGCAACTGGTATCCCCCGTGCGGGCCGCGCACGGAGTCCACGAGGATGCCGGCCTCCCGGAGGATCGCGACGTAGCGACGGGCGGCGCGGTCGGTCACTCCGAGCTTCTGGGCGAGTTGCTCGGCGGTCGTGCCAGGGCGGGTCCGCAGGATCTCAAGGGTGCGCAATGCGCGCGCGGTCGGGCTCGTTCCTGTCTGCACGTCGGACAGCGTAGGCGGCCGCCTGGCAATCAGGAAGCAGATCGTCCTGAACCGCTCCTAGCATGGGAGCGCTCGGCCGGGTAGGCCGCGTCCACTGCGCGACGCCTTCGGCCACCTCTGCCTCAACCTCGACATGGAAGTGGGACTCACTGTGGAAATCCTGCTCATCGGCGGCCTGTGGCTGGACGGCACCGCCTGGGACGCGGTGGTACCGGCCCTCGAGGCGCTCGGGCACCGCCCGCGGCCTGTGACCCTGCCGGGCCAGGGCGACGGACACCTCTCTGCCACGCTCGACGAGCAGGTGGCGGCAGTCCTCGCCGCCGTTGATGCAACGGTGGACAAGCCCCTGCTCGTGGCGCACTCAGCCGCCTGCACCATCGGCTGGCTGGCCGCTGACGCGCGCCCGGAACGGGTGGCCAAGCTGGCGCTGATCGGCGGCTTCCCCAACGAGGACGGCCAGCCGTACGCCGACTTCTTCGAAATGCGCGACGGCACCGTGCCTTTCCCCGGCTGGGGCCCGTTCGCGGGAGCAGACAGCGCCGACCTCGACGAGGAACTCCGGCGGCGCATCGCAGCCGATGCCATCCCCGTCCCCGAACGGGTGGCCAGGGGCGTGGTCCGGCTGACGGACCAGCGCCGCTATGAGGTTCCGGTCGTGGTGGTCTGCCCGGAGTTCACCCCGGAGCAGGCCCGCGAATGGATCACTGCCGGCGAGGCGCCGGAACTCGCCCGGGCCAAACACGTCGAGTTCGTCGACATCGACTCCGGCCACTGGCCGATGTTCACCAAGCCGGCCGAACTCGCCCGCCTCCTCGACGGGGCAGCATCCCGGGACTGACCGAGCAGGGACTCCGACTATGGTTCACACCGTCCGCCATCTGAACACCCGGACCTGGGACGCGTTCGCCGAACTCGTCGAACGCAACAACGGCATCTTCGGCGGCTGTTGGTGCATCGGCTACCACCCCGAGTGCGGCCAGCCGGGAATCGACCACCGCTCCATCAAAGAGCAGCGCGTCCGCACGGACCAGGCCCACGCCGCGCTCGTTCTCGATGAGGACGGCACCGCCCAGGGCTGGTGCCAGTACGGCAGTCCCGAGGAACTGCCCAACATCAAGCACCGCCGCGCGTACGACAAGGACGCGCCCCCGCTCCCGGACTGGCGGATTACCTGCATCTACGTCGACAGGCGACACCGCCGCCAGGGCATTGCCCACACAGCCCTGCAGGGCGCCCTCGACCAGATCGCCCAGGCCGGCGGCGGCCTGGTCGAGGCCATCCCCGAAGTCACTCTCGGCCGCCAGGCCCAGGGACGCTTTCTCTTCAGCGGGACGGTCGAGCTGTTCGAAGACTACGGATTCACCCGTGTCCGCCAGGTCGGCAAGCACGCATGGATCTTGAGCAGGCACGTGGATCCAGCTTGACTGCTCTCCTCCCTGAAGGGAGGAGATTCCTGGCTCAGGCTGCCCGCTGAGGCGGCGCCTCAGCGGGTCTTACGCCCTCGACACCAGCCGGGTTCAGACCTGCCCGGACGAGCATCACGCGCGCGGAGTTCTTGTCCCTGGGAGATACGGCTCCGCACACGGTGCAGGCATACGTTCGCGTCGAAAGAGGCAGTGCGTGCTTGGTTCTCACTCCGCACGTTGCGCAGTCCCTCGTGGTGTGCACGGGATGGATCAGATGCACGGTCCGCCGGTGCTTGCGGGCCATCTCGACCAGCGCCCGCTTCGCAGCGCCGATCGCAGCGTCTGCCGCCTTGCGGGCCATCGTCGTACGGGCGAGGAACTTCGACCTGAAGTCCTCCACCGCCAAAGCATCGTGGTCCCGTACCGCCTTCTTGGCCCACTTGCGGACGCCGTGGTCTCGGCCCGCCTGCTCGCCGTGAGGCGGCCGCTGCGGCCACGGGGCCGCGCCGGATGCCGGGGGAATTCCGGGCGCGGCCCGTCAGCGGCAGCGGCGGGTGTTGAGCCGGGCGGCCTGGCGGGTCAGGTGGTCGCGCTCGGCGAGGTTGGGTGCCTTGTGGGCCGCCTCGGCGTACAGGCGTGCCGCCGTCGTCAGGTCGCCGTCGCGCTCGTGGAGGTAGGCCGCCACCGCGGCGTGGCGGGGCAGTGAGTCGTCCAGCGCCGCGAGCGCGGCCAGGCCGGCGCGCGGTCCGTCGGCCTCGCCGACGGCCACCGCGCGGTTGAGCCGGACGACGGGGCTGTCGGTCAGGCGTACGAGTTCGTCGTACCACTCGACGATCTGCACCCAGTCGGTGTCCTGCGGGGTGGGCGCGTCCGCGTGGAGGGCGGCGATGGCGGCCTGGGCCTGGAACTCGCCGAGGCGGTCGCGGGCGAGGGCGGCCTGCAGGATCCCGACGCCCTCGGCGATCGAGGCGGTGTCCCACCGGGTGCGGTCCTGTTCGGCGAGCGGCACCAGGGTGCCGTCGGGTGCGGTCCGGGTGGCGCGCCGGGCATGGTGGAGCAGCATGAGGGCGAGCAGTCCCGCCACCTCGGGGTGGTCGGCCTGGGCCGCGAGCTGCCGGGTGAGCCGGATGGCCTCGGCGGCGAGGTCGACGTCGCCCGAGTAGCCCTCGTTGAAGACCAGGTAGAGGACGCGCAGCACGGTGGCGACGTCGCCGCTGCGGTCGAAGCGGACGCCGGAGACGGTGCGCTTGGCCCGGCTGATGCGCTGCGCCATGGTCGCCTCGGGCACCAGGTAGGCCTGGGCGATCTGGCGGGTGGTGAGCCCGCCGACGGCGCGCAGTGTGAGGGCGACCGCGGACGAGGGTGTCAGCGAGGGGTGGGCGCACAGGAAGTAGAGCTGGAGCGTGTCGTCCGCTGCGGGCGTGGGGCCGGGCGCGGGCTCCTCCTCGACGAGGTCCTCACGCCGGCGGCGGGCGGTGTCCGCCCGGGCCGCGTCGAGGAACTTGCGCCAGGCCACGGTGACCAGCCAGCCCTTCGCATCCCGCGGCGGGTCGGTGGGCCAGACGCGGACCGCCTCGACCAGTGCCTCCTGCACGGCGTCCTCGGCCGCCGCGAAGTCGGCTCCGCGGCGGACGAGGACGGTGAGCACGCTCGGGGTGAGGCTCCTGAGCAGGACCTCGTCCATCAGTGGCATGACTCCGTGATGGTGGGCGGCGCGGCCAGGAACGGGCGCACCTCCAGCCACTCGTGGATCGGCTTCCCGCCCGCCCCGGGGGCGGCCGACAGTTCCCCGGCCAGCTCGACGGCGCGCTCGTAGCTGTCGACGTCGATCACCATCCAGCCGGCGATGAGGTCCTTCGTCTCGGCGAACGGGCCGTCGGTGACCGGCGGGCGCCCCTCACCGTCGTAGCGGACCCAGGCCCCCTCGGGGGCGAGTGCCTGGCCGTCGACGAACTCGCCGGTCTTCTCCAGCCGGGCCGCGAAGTCGTTCATGTACTGCACGTGCGCCGAGATCTCCTCGGGCGTCCACTGGTCCATGGGCGCGTCGTTTACCGGAGCCGGGGCGCCACGGTAGTGCTTGAGCAGCAAGTACTTGGCCATCGTGAGTCTCCTCGGTGCTGGTGCGACCCATTGTGGTCGCGTTCACTGCGGGGACGGAGCCAGGCACCGGTTCTCGACATCGCCATCAGAATTCTTTTTCGGGCTCTCGTGGATGAACCCGGGTGAGCCGTTCCGCGGTGTCCGGGGTTCACGGCGTGGCGCGAGGGCGAGGGCGCGTCCTGCACGCGGAGGTCTCGCTGCACCAGGCCCTGGAGGCCACGGCCCCCTCGCCGAGAGCGGCCGGGTCAGCCCCGGCGACCACGTCCTGATCACGGCCGCCTCCAGCAGCGTCGGCCTGGCCGCCCTCCAGATCGCCCGCCACATCGGCGCGATCCCCATCGCCACCACGCGCGGCGCCGACAAGGAGCAGCGCCTCCTGGATGCCGGCGCGGCCCATGTCATCGTCACCGGCGAGGAGGGCCTCCCCGCCCGCGTCAAGGAGATCACCGGCGGCGAAGGCGTCCGCCTGGCCTTCGATCCCGTAGCCGGCCCCGGTGTCGAGACCCTCGCCCGCGGCATCGCCCCCGGCGGATTCCTGGTGGTCTACGGCGCCCTCGACCCGCGCCCCACCCCGCTGCCCAACGCCCGGTCCTACCCGGCGCTGACCAGCAGCACGTACACCCTCTTCGAGATCACCACGAACCCCGAGCGCCTGCGCCGCGCGGTCGCGTTCGTGGGCGCCGGTCTCGCCTCGGGCACCCTCGCCCCGGTCGTGGACCGCACCTTCGACCTCGCGGACATCGCCGAGGCCCACCGCTACATGGCGGCCAACGGCCAGGTCGGCAAGATCGTCGTCACCGTCACCCACGACGACACGGCGGCGTGAACCGGCCGGACGCGACCGCCGGACCGCCACGCTGCGCTGCGTGAGCTCTCGTCGCCTTCGCCCCTTCGAAAGCGGCCGAGCGCATGCGGCTCGTACGATCGCAAGCGGGACGGGGACCGTAGCGCAGGAGCGGTCGGACAGGAGACAGCGTGGACGCCACGAAGATCGGGGCTGTCGAGACCGACAGGCTGAGCCTCGTACCACTCGCTGTCGAACACGCGGACGAGATGGCCGAAGTGCTCTCCGACCCGGCTCTGCATGTCTTCATCGGCGGCGCCCCGCACTCCGCGCAGGCTCTGCGGGCACGGTACGAACGCCTGGCGGCCGGCTCACCCGATCCTTCCCGGACGTGGTGGAACTGGGTGATCCGGCTCCGCGAGGACAAACACCTGACCGGGACGGTGCAGGCAACGATCACTGTCACCGAGCACGAGCGTACGGCCGAGGTCGCCTGGGTGGTCGGAACTCCGTGGCAGGGGCGCGGGATCGCCACGGAGGCGGCACGAGGACTGGTTGCCTGGCTGCAGCAGCAGGACGTACGGGCGATCCGTGCCCACATCCATCCGGATCATCACGCATCCGCTGCCGTTGCCGCCGCTGCCGGCCTGGCTCCCACCGGTCACTGCCACGACGGCGAGATCCGGTGGGAGCTTCCCGCGACGCAGTCACCCGCAGGCATGCCCTGACCGTCGGGTGGAAGGCCGGATCAGCCGGCAGCGGGCATTTCAGCTCGTGCGCGGCTGCCGGCGAGCCGGTAGGTGCCAGTAGACGCCGGTACCGGCTTCGATGATGGTGCCGTTGAAGGCGGGACGAGGCCGTCGGGATCCTGCGGTGCCCGGGCCTCCACGGCGTGTGACTCGGGCCCGCCGCATCGCGCGACGGGCCCGGTCTTCGTGGCCGAGGCGGGATTTGAACCCGCGACCTCTGGGTTATGAGCCCAGCGAGCTGCCTACCTGCTCCACCCGGCGGCCTCCACTGTAGGACGCCGCAACAGCCCGCGGCGAACGGTTTTGGGCGCTCTCCCCGGCGTCGAGGCATCGCCTCCCAGGCGTTCGCCGAGCCGATCGAGCGGGCGGGAGGGCACCCGCCCGCTCGCCGCCGACGCTGCTGCTGCTGACAACGCCGTTTCCATCCGTGTGCCACAAAGTGCGGCTTCATCGGTGACCGGGCGCAGCCGGTGCTCCGCGCGGGCCCGGGGGCAGGAGATCGGCCTCCTGCCATTGACGCGTTGAGCTTCCGCTTCGCAGGCGTCTTCCCGCGGGCGTCAGTGGCCAGTTGGATTTCCCCGCTCACGGCCACTTCAGCTCCCCACCATGACCACTTCGATGCCCCGCTGGCGGCCACTTCGTATACGCAGCGTGAGGTCATCCCCGGCGGCGCTCGCCCCACCACGGAAGGATCGGAGGCAGGTCGCTGAGCCCGCGGGCTGGCCGCTTCGGCATCGGCGACTCCCCGTCGTCCCCGTCCCAGCGGCGTGCGTATTGGTCCGGGAGGTTGCCCCAGCCCCAGTAGGGAACCGGGCGGTCGGGTGCCTCGCCGAGTTCGTCGAGGGGATCGATGCGCTTTTCGGTCACCGTGCACAGGTGGGCCCAGTCGTCGCCCATGTCGAAGACGTAGGCGAACTGCTCGCCGGCCTGCAACCTGCTCAGCTTGGTTGCATGGCCATCCACGGTGCCGTCCGGGGCCTCGTCGTCCCACCAGTCCAGTGGGCTGACCCGGGCGCCGTCGGACAGCGTGAACAGGTGCAGGTGGGCCAGGTCCCAGCGGCCGAAGGCGAGATCGATGGCCGTGGCGAACTGAGCGAAGGAGTGCGAGCGCGCGGCGGCGAAGACGCGGCCGGGGCGAGGCCACAGGTCTGCGCCGTGCCCGGAGACCAACTCCACCCGGATGGACAGCCAGGTACGTGCCACGATCACAACCCTTCATGCGCCAGGTCCCCGAGCCAGCACCGAGGCTACTGAGCATGACTGCCAGTTGGGGAATCGAGCTGGCCGTGCGTGGGGAATTGCTACTGGCCGCCGACACGCGGGGCTGCACGCGGGCCCCATGCGAAAGCGCCTAGGCCGAGTTGAGTACCCGTGCTCACGCCCGGGGCGTTGCCGCGCCGCGCGTATCGGTGCAGCGGCGCAGCCGAGAGCGCCGGCTCCTTCCGGCTGAGACAGTTACACAGTTACGGAGAACCTCGTCATGTCCCGACGTATCGTCCTGTCCGTTGCCGCCGGTGCCGTTGTCCTCGCAGGTGCCGGAGCCTTCGCCTTCGCCTACGCCGGGGTGCAGCCCCCTGCCCTGGCGCACAGCACCGCCCGTTACACGGCCCCCGAAGGCGGCCGGGACGGCTCGTTCACCTTCACCACCGAGGTCACGGCGTCCTCGGGCGTCAAGAAGCTGAGGGTTCTGGCCTGGCCGGCGAACTCCTCCTTCGCCAAGAAGCCGCTGACGGCCAAGGACATGGCTAAGGCGGAGCAGGCCAGTTGCAAGAGCGCCGGCGGGGACCGTGTGCGCTGCGTCTACACGGTCGAGGTGACCGGCGCCGAGGCCGCCTCGTCGCCGCGTGGCCCCTGGCACGTCGCCGTGCTCGCCACCGCCCAGGACGGCACCACCACCCTGGACACCAAGGCGGCGGGCTTCACCGTCGGCTGACCCGTTGCTCCCGGGCCGCGCGCCGTGCGCCGTGCGCCGGCAGGCTGGCGGCCTTCGCGTCGGCCGTGGCCGCTGTCGCAGGGCACAGGCGAAGCGAGCGGTTCGCCAGCGGTCCCGGCCGAAGGTGCGGGCGGCCGAAAGCCGGCAGGGCGCTGCTGACACCACCGGCGACGGTCCGTCAGCATGGGGGCCGTGTCCGAGAAGCCGAGCACCCCGCGCCGGATCGCCGACGGCCATGTCGCGCAGGTCGCCGCCCTCGATCCCGTGACCTCGACCCGGCTCGGCCTCACCCCCGAGGACGACCGGCTGCCGGATCTGTCACCGCAGGGCTTCGAGGCGCTCGCCGAACTGGCCCGGCAATCGCTGTCCTCGCTGGATACCGCCGAACGCGACGGCGAGAAGAACGGCGTGGTGTGGGAGGACGCCGAGCGCACCTGCGCCCGGCTGCTGCGGGAACGGCTGACCTCGGAACTCGCCCTGCACGAGGCGGGCGACCACATCCGCGCGCTGCGCAACGTCGGCTCGCCCCTGCACCGAGTGCGGCGCATCTTCACCCTGATGCCCACCGGCACCGACGAGAACTGGGCGGCTGTGGCCGGACGGCTGCGCAACCTGCCCGGCGCGCTGGGCCCTGAGGAGCAGCAGCATGACCGCCACAACGGACGTCCCGCCGGAAGTTCTGGGCGCACTGGCTGAACATCTGCCAGGTCTGGACGGCCTGCCCGACGAAAGAGCCCGTGGTCGCGGCTGCGTCTGGCGCGGCCAGTACCTGACCGCCGAGACCGCCGTCGACCTCGGCGAGCAGGTCGAGTAGCCCGACGCCCTGCGCTGGTTCCCTCGGGGCTGTCACCCGTGCACGGCCGACCGGGCGCACCGCTCGATGCTCGACCACGCCTCGTTCTGCCCGCTCTGCGCGCACGCGGATTCGGCGGCGGACTGTGTCCTCAGCCGGGGCCTGTACCGCCTGCAGAGGGAGTGCCGTCGATGACTCCGAAGACAACCACGGCACCAACGATTGCGCATTTCGGGGCGAGGGCGGCCGGCTACTGCGGGGAGTGGTATCCCGGCCAGCGCGGGTTCTGTACCCGGCCGCCCCGCGCGGATAAGCGGCACGTCGATGGGAGCAGCACTGGAGACGCAGGGCCGTCCCTGGCCCCCGCCAGGGGCGGTCCTGCACACGAACGCCCGCCTTGCGGGAGCACCCAGTGCCCCCGG
>NZ_JBEXYL010000180.1:0-9512 GCF_040630895.1 Streptomyces sp. NPDC005728 | reverse complement strand
ACGTGTTGCCCAAGGGGGCGACTCTGCCGCTGATGATCGGGCTTCCGGCGCTGCTGGCCGGGTCGGTGGTGGCCTTCCGCGGCACCGGACAGTCCGGGCGCGGCCGGACAGGCTTCTGTCGAGCGGGTGAGCCGACCCAGCCGCACGCCCCGCTGGAACCGTCCGCCCCCTGTGGTCGTCTTGTGCGCTGATTGTGTACGAAGCTGGGATGCGGGGGGCGTTGTGAAGCGGAACGTGGCGAAGGCCGGTCTCTTGGTGGTGGCCATGGTGACGGTGCTCGGGGCTTCGGCCTGCGGCGGGGAGGCCGGCGCGGCGGCCCGGGGGAGCGGCGGGAAGTCTCCCGCGCACGGGAAGGGGGAGTCCGTGGCGGCCTCCGGGAACGGGGCGTCGTCCGGCTCGGCGCCGACGTCTCCCGGCACCGTGGGGAAGTTGTCCGGGATCGCGGCCATCACCCGGCACGTGCCGTGGAACCTGGACGTTCTGGACCAGCGGTCGCGGCCGCTGAACGGAAAGTTCACCACCACCGCCACGGGCAAGGGCGTTCACGTGTACGTGATCGACACCGGGATGGACATCGCCCACAAGGAGTTCGGCGGACGCGCCCACCTCGGCGCCGACTTCGTGGGCCCGAAGGACTCCGGTGACTGCTTCAGCGAGGCGGGGACCGGCCACGGCACGTTCGTCGCGGGCATCATCGGCGGGGCGAGGTACGGGGTGGCGCCCAAGGCGGAGCTCGTACGGGTCCAGGGAATCCTGTGCGAGAGCGAGGGCGGCGGCTCACCGGCGGCGGCCGAGGCGGCCTTGGTGAAGTCGGTCAAGTGGGTCACCGCGCACGCACAGAAGCCCGCGGTGGTGAACATGTCGCTCAACCTCGACCACCGGTCGGCAGCCTTGGAGTCCGCCGTGAAGAAGATGGTCGACGCGGGGATCCCGACGGTGGTGTCGGCCGGAAACTTCCACGACGACGCCTGCAAGCACTCCCCGGCCGGCGTCCCCGGCACGATCGTCGTGGCGGCCTCCACCTCGAACGACCGCCCGTGGACCGACACCGACTCCTACGGATCGGGCTACGGACGCTGCGTGGACCTGTACGCCCCCGGCCAGAAGGTGACCGCAGCCCTCGCCGGCGGTGGTACGACCACCGAGAACGACGGCGCGACGTCCTGGGCCGCGCCGCATGCGACCGGCGTGATCGCGCTGTACCTGTCGGCACATCCCCACGCCACGGCCAACCAGGTCCACGTCTGGCTCGACCACACGGCCACCCGCGGTGTCGTGCACGGCGTCCGCTCCGACACTCCCAACCGGCTGCTCAACACCGGCGGCCTCTGACCTGCGCCGGCCGCCCCGGTCGCACGGTCACCCAAGCGCCGCGCCTCACCGGAACGGCGGGCGCACATCGCGCGGCCACCGCGCCACACCATGCTGACCCGGCCGGTGCCGAGACGGTCGCCGAGCAGGCTCCGGACGCGTTCGCCGCCTGTGATCTGGGCTTCGCCGCCTCTGATCCGGGCGGGCCGCAACCGGCGATCGTCCGAACCTTAAGGCGTGCTTGAGAGTGTCCCGGGCTCGTATCGGGTCGCAACGGACCGGGCGCTTCTGCACGCTGCCGGCGCAGAAGCGCCCTCCTCAACAACGCCCCGTCAAGCCAGGGCATCCTCGCAACCCAAGAGCAAGTCCTCCCAGGACTGACCCGGCTGCGGCACCCAGTTCATCCGACCCGCGAACAGCCCGCGCCGTGCATGCACACACCCTGCTGCCGCACCAGGAACGTCCGTGCAAAGCCGGCCGAGACGGCCTCTGTGAGAATCCCGACGCAGTTGAGAACCCAGCCCCCTGAACCAGACGAGTCGACCGGATCCGAACTCAAAGCTCGGCGTCTGCTTGGCGGGCCCTCGCCCAGTGTTCCTCGAACTCGCTCCGGCTGATCTCTTGGCCCGCGAGCGCCGGGTCAAAGAGGTCCACGATGGGCGGGTTGAACGGCCAGTCGTCGGGGCCACTGCGCAGGGCGGTTCCGTCTTCGGCCAGTTCCACCTGGCGAATCCGGCGTCCGTCGGACCCCACTTCCATCAGATAGACGACTGGTTCCTCGTCCTCCTCGTCCCAGCGGCGCCGCAGGTGCACGACGTCCCTCCCCGCGAGTGCGCCGAAACCCTCACGCCCACGCTGCGCGTCACGCTCGGCGCGCAGGCCATCCAGCCCGGGAGGCATCCGAGGATCGTCGATGTCGACTTCCTCCAGCTCTTCATCCTCGAACCTGGCCACGGCCTCCGGGTCGGTGACCACCTCGACCCAGGCGAATGTTTCGAGGATCTCCCGCTCGGAACGCGCTCGGACCCACCACCACGAGCCGCCCATGCCGTAGTCGTGCAGAGCGAGGAAGGAGCGCTTGTGCGCGGCACCGTTACCAGCCATGGAGGCTGAGCCTAGCGACACCCGCCGCAGGGTTGCTGGCCTGGTAAGGCTCACAGTCAAGGCACCTGCCAGAGGTCAGCAAACCTGACCACCGAGCGTCACACGTGAGGTATCACGCCTCTGTCACGCTGCCGCCTGGTCGCGTGACAGCACCCGCCTGAATGGTGATGCGTCGCAGCGCGGCATGGGCGGGTGGGCCCCAGGTGACCTTGCCGCCGGGGCGACCGTGAACCCCTGCCTCTCCGATGAGGATGCCGCTGAGGGCGCTCGAGGGGCCCGACCATGTCCCTCCCTCCCCATGTGTCCAGGTATTTGGCCCGCGAGCTCTCTCGCCTGGGCGTCCACTCCGTGGCGATCAATGCGGTCGGCGACGTATGGACAGTTGTCGGCCGGCTCGTGATGATCGACGGTTCGGCCGGTTCACGCCTGGAACTCGGTGAGATCGATGGTGTGAACGCGCAGTGGATAGCCGTACACCGGGTGCGCCGTCTCTCGCTCCAGCACCATGCCGAGCTTGCGGATGACGCTCTCGGAGGCAATGTCACCCACCCGGTTAATGCTGATGACGCGGTCGAGGCCGCGGTCCTGGAGCGCGAACTCCAGCGTGGCATGGGCGGCTTCGGACGCGTATCCCTGACCCCAGAACTGTGAGCCGAGCCGCCAGCTGATCGCCACGGCGGGCAGTACCTCCGGCAGGAACTCGGGCTCGGACAGACCCGTGAAGCCGGCCAGCTCACCCGAAGCCAGCAGCTCGACGGCAAAGAGTCCAAAGCCTTCCTCGTCCCACTCCTCCTCCCACCGTTCGATGGCCTCTACCGTGTGGTCCAGGTCGCGCACCGAGCCGTCGTCGATCCAGCGCATGACCCGCGGGTCCGCGTTGATGTCCGCCATAGGAGCGAGGTCGTCGTCGTGCCAGCGACGGAGGAGGAGGCGGGGTGTACGGATCTCGGTCATAGCGCTCATCCTGCCGAATGCAACGGCCTCGTCGGTAATCGGCGCCAGGTCGTGCTGCCGCTTCGGAAGGCAATGCATCCACCTCCTTCAGCATGCGTCCACAGTCTCCGGCCGTGGGCCACAGAACGCATCTCGCGCCCATACGTGACCCCATGGGGCGCAGCAAATCGGGAGCACCGCCGCTGAGCGGGACGGACGACCGCATTGAGGCGTGCACGCGTGTCATCACCGAGCCGCGCACCCGGCGTGGGACGGATACGACGGCGCCTCGGAATGCATCTGCGGAGGGTGAGCAACTAAAATGGACATGTATGCCCATCGGGGGCTTGAACAAGAGCGGAGGCTCAGCCGGCCGCTCCACAGCACAGCCCGAGCGCGTGCCGGCGCTCTTCAGCGCCCCACGCTCGTCACCATGCGCTTCTCGGATTTCCCAGGGAGCATTCCCATGGCTGGTCAAACCGCCTCGATCGTCCTCGAGCCCGAAGCACAGGAGCTCGCCGACGCAACTTCGCACCACCCGTTCCTGTACGAGCTGGATCCGATTGCGGCGCGCAAGGTCCTCAACGATCTTCAGGCCGCGCCCGTCGACAAGCTGCCGGTCGACGAGGAGTGGGTCACGGTTCCGGCGGCCGTGGGCGATGTGCGGGTACGCATCGTCAAACCGCAGGGCACCACCGGAACGGTGCCCGTTGTTTTGTACATGCACGGCGGTGGCTGGGTGCTGGGCAACGCCGACACTCACGACCGCCTGGTGCGCGAGTTGGCGGTCGGCGCCCGTGCGGCAGTGGCCTTCGTGGAGTACACGCCGTCGCCCGAGGCGCACTACCCCGTGGCCATCGAGCAAGGCTACGCCGCCGCGCAGTGGATCGTCCGCGAGGGAGCGTCGAAGGGATTGGATGCACAGCGCCTGGCAGTGGCCGGGGAATCGGTCGGCGGGAACATGACCGCCGCACTCGCTCTCATGGCCAAGGAGCGCGGTGACGTCCGGTTCATACAGCAGTCGATGTACTACCCGGTCACGGATGCGGCTATGAACACCGGTTCCTACGACCAGTTCGCCTCCGGCTACTACCTGAGCCGCAGGCTGATGGAATGGTTCTGGGACGCCTACACGACCGACCCGAACCAACGCGCGGAGATCACCGCGTCTCCCAACCACGCCACCATCGAGCAACTCTCCGGCCTGCCGCCCGCCCTGCTGATCGTCGACGAGGCCGATGTGCTGCGCGACGAGGGCGAGGCGTACGCCGCCAAGCTCCGAGCAGCCGGCGTTCCTGTGACGACGGTGCGCTACGACGGCACGGTCCACGACTTCATGATGCTCAACTCGCTGAGTCAGTCCAAAGCCGCCCGCGGGGCCATCGACCAGGCAACGGCGTTCCTGCGCAACGCCCTAGGAACCACCCAGTCCTAGATGTTGCGGGTGTCCTGCTGGACGGAGCGCGAAGTCGTATTGCCGTTGGCGGGGCGCTGGGACAGCGAGAGGTCGATGTCCTCCGCGGCGATCGAGCCGGTCTCGGAAGGCGTTCAGGGCGCCTCTGAGGCACCGGTGACGCGGGCAGCCCGGCGCGCGCACGTGCCGGGCTGCGGTTGGGTGATGAGTGCAGCTTCCCGGGGCCCGAGTACGGCCGGTGAAGACTGCGTGCATTACCTCCGGCTGCGGATCGGCGGAGGCTCCGACCTGGTGTGCCTTTTCGTAGTGGGTGCCCTGACCTGTCGCGCCGTGACCGAGCCTGTCGGTCAGCGGGTGACGACGTTGTGCGCCGGGATGATCTGCGGCTCGCCGTCGGTGTGGCCCAGATCGGAGAGGATCGGCTGGAGGATCTTCGAGAAGTTCTCGAGCGCTTCCTCGGACTCCCACACGTCGACGACCCGCCACCCGCCGTCGACCGGCCCGGCTGCGTGGGAGATCAGTCCGGGTGCGGGAATGTCGGCGAGCGAGGTGAACTCGCCTCCGTCGGTGAGGCGGTCGATGCAGGCGTCGTAGAACTCCTGCCCGACGCCCGGAATGTCGAATGTGACGATGATGGCCATGTCGTCCCCCCACTGCTCGCTCACTGTGTGCGGCGATCGCTCCGGTCGCCGCGATCCCCCTCATGCCTACCCGACCGCTGTCCGAGCGTCGACGCCTTGCGGGAAGCCGGGTGGAGGGAGCTGAGGCGCGCCGAGGAGTCCCGCGCCCCTGGTGAGCCGACTGCCACCCGGCGCGCGCCGCACGGCGGTCGTTCGAGGGTTTGCGGGCCTCGCTTGCCGGTCGGGACCGGGGCCAGCAGTTGTCGGCGTAGCCATCAGCGTCCCTGTGTGGGGCGGGGGTCGCGCGACGGCCGGGGCCCGCTGCGGCGAGAGCGTGGAGCGGCGGCGGACATCAGTGACTGGATGGCGTAGGAAGGTAAAGTCTGTGACCAACGCGGGGATCGTTCGAAGCCGATGGACGGCACTCGCCGCCCCGACGCGCCTGTTGAGGCCCCACTACTCTGTGAACAGCCGGGGGGACTCGGGCGTGCCCCTTGCTTGCTGGGTGCAGTCAGGGTGGATCCTGCGCTGCGTGTGGCTGCGCGCACCCGAGCTTCCCAGCCACCCGCACAGGGCGTGCTCCCAGGCCTCCGGCCGCCAACATCCTCCAGTGCAGCGGTGGTTGAGTGGTGCACGCCCACTCAGAAGTGGCTCGCTTACGCGAAGTACGGACGTTCATCGGCCTGTCGTGGTGGCGAGGGCCCGGGCGGCCCTCCGTGCAAATCCTTGAGCGATGCAGTGGGCAATACTCAGCATCGGCGTCGACGGCGACCACGAGCCTTGATATTTTCGCTTCCCTCCGTGGTTGAACGTAAGCGCAGCGCAATCGAAGTGACGCGAAGTCCTCTTGAGTCGGCCTGGAGGGGGCAAAAGACTGCTGCGGTAGCAAGGTCGCGCTTGCGTCCCGGGACCCGCGGCACAGTAGTCACGATCGCAATGTGAGGAGAACGTCGATGCCTGACGCCAGCCGTCGAGACGACGCGCACTCGATCATGCTGACCGACGGCACGGCCACCCGAACCCGTGAGGCGGCCCCCGTCGACCTGGTGCCGGTGCAGGAACTGCACCGCCGTTGCTCGCTGGGCAGCCGAGCCCTGCGATACCACGCGGGCAAGTCCGGGCTCTCACCTGCCGAATGGCGTCATTTGTCCAGCCCGGAGCGCGGTACCACGCTGGTGACCGCTCCGGCCGAGCGTACGGACCACATCATCGCCATGACGAACGTCATGCGCACCGATCAGCAAGGGGTGGGGGAACTCGCGATCCTGGTCGAGGACGCCTGGCAGGCCAGGGGGCTTGGCACCGCGCTGGCCGAACATGCGGCGACCGTTGCCCGCCGCGAGGGACACCACGCGCTGGCCGCCGCGGTGGCGGCGAGCAACAAGCCGATGCTCCACGTCCTGGAGAAGCTGGACGCGACGCCGGTCGGAGCCACCGGGCCCGTGCTCGACCTCCGCATCCTGCTGTAGGGCCTGTCCGGCGGATCACGCGGCTATCCGGGGGAAGGGGTGTCAGCAGGTCAACCGTCGACGCACCGCGACTGCGCCGGGAGACCTGCACCCCGTGCCCCGGGTGCGGGCGGTGCTTCGAACAAGCCGGTCGGCAAAGCCCGCGTCCCGATCGGCTCATCGAGGGTCTCGTCAGGTGAGGTTGCTCACCCGGCCGGAGCCTGTACCCGCAGTGATCAGCTTGGTATCCCAGTGGCCCAGGCAGACGCGGAAGCGGATTGTGGCACTCTCGGGGAAGTCCTTGTTCTCGTAGCGTTCGGTTTGCTGGCCGTCAGCGTTGAAAATGGCGCCAAAGCGGTCCCCCACTTCCCAGTCCACGACGGCGGAGGAGCCATCCGGTTTCCCGTCGAAGACACTGAACCAGTCGCCAGGGGGGAGAAGCAGGCCTGGTACACGATGCTGTGATCCTCCTTTTCAGTGGCGCACTTCACCCACTCGACGTCATTGGAGGAAGTAGTGGCGTTGCGCGCTCGACTTCACGGCCGGCGGCGTTTGCCTGGGTGACGGTGAGGAGAAGGGCAGCGGAGAGGGTGCCTGCGACGGCGCTTATTCGCTTGAGGCGGCGGTTCTTGAACACACGGTTCCTTCCGTGGTGTCCAACGAGGCGTGTCCAACGAGGCATTGGCGAGCTCAGGAGGCTCTCTATGAGGGATGTGCTGATCAAGTTTCTGTTCGATATGACCGCTTGGCTCAGAGAACAATCGCCACTTGGCGGACGCATCTCTCCGCACGCTCGGGACGGCGAGCGTGAAGGATGCAAACCCCTTGGTCCCACGCCTGTTGGGCGCTCCCAGTCAAGGTCCGCCGGACAGGCCCCAGGTATTCTCTTTCGGATCAATCTCACGGGCGTGCGATAGGTTGCCCGCCATGACCGGACTCGGACCCGTCGCCTGGCCACCTGCCCCGACAGGGACCGAACGGCTCGTACTCCGCGAGTCCGAGACCCGAGACCGTGCGGCGTTCATCGAGCTGTTCGCATCGCCAGAGGTGGGCACCTACATCGGTGGCCCTCGACCACGCGATGAGCTCGAACGCGTGGTGCCTGAGGTGCCCGGGCGGCGCCCTGGCCTTTTCGTGATCGATCTCGACGGAGCGATGATCGGCATGGTCACGCTCGATCGGCGCGATGCAGGGCGTCCGGGTCACATCCGTCCGGATGCCGGGGAGGCCGAGCTCGGTTACCTGTTCCTGCCGGAAGCGTGGGGATGTGGGTACGCCGCCGAGGCGTGCGCAGCGGCACTCGACTGGTTCGCCGACGTACTCCCCAGCGAGCCGGTGGTGCTCTGCACCCAGACCGCCAACGACCGCGCGATGCGCCTCGCGGCGAAGCTGGGGTTCACCGAGGTGGCGCGGTTCGAAGAGTACGGTGCCGAGCAGTGGTTCGGCGTGTGGTCCTCGGTCACGCCGTCCGGCTGAGCCAGGTCGTTTCTTCGGATCAGGATGCTGACCAGATGATGCTGCCTGGGAAGTGGAGTGCGGCGAGGCAGGTGGTGGTGGTCTTGTCGTAGCGGGTGGCCAGGCCGCGCCATTGCTTGAGGCAACGTGCTGGTTCAAGGACTTCCGCGGGATCGCCACCAGATACGAGACGACCATCCTCAGCTTCCCCGGCCCCGGCCCCGGCGCTCAGCTCGGCGCCCGGGTGCTCGCCGAGATCGGCGACGACCGCAACCGATTCGCGGACGCCCGCGGCCCGAAGGCGTACGCCGGTTCCTCGCCTGTCACCAGAGCTTCGGGCAAGAAGGATGCGATCACCCGCCGTTGGGTGAAGAACGACCGCCTCAACCACGCCGGCTACCTCTGGGCCCTCTCAGCGATCACCGCCTCACCCGGTGCCAGGACTCACTACCGACGCCGCCGCGAAGAGCACGGTGACGGGCACGCCGCCGCCCAGCGCAATCTCTTCAACCGCATGATCGGACAGCTCTACCGCTGCCTCCAGCACGACCGGCGCTTCGATGAGGCCATTGCCTTCCCTGCTCCGACTGCCAGGGTGGTGGCTGCATGGTTCGGCCCGTCGGTCACGCCGGAGGCCGCACCCACGGAGCGAATTGCTGACCAGGGACTGTGTCGTCCCGCCAGTACCTCAGAACGGTCTCATGCACTACCTCGAACCGTTGCGCGGCGATGAGGCATGAGACGGGCTCCTGACCGCCCGCGTCCGCTTCGAAGGCGACGAAAACCGGCGGCTCCTCACCGAGCTGACGAGCGACTCGCATCCGCTCCTCGCTCGTCGGCACGCGGAAGACCGGGTCATGAAACATCGCCGGGCAGCTGACGAAGACCGGATCGCCGAAGACCAACTCCAAGCCGTGGTAGTAGGCGAGGTCATGTCCGGCCGCCAGTCGGAACTGACCGGCGTTCCAGGTGATCACGTCCCAGTCCCACCAGGACCCCTCGGGGAGGTGGATGCCGAGGCGCTGGCGTTCCCTGTCCACCCTCAGCCCCTCACGCCGTTCGAGTAGATCGACAGGCTGCACAGGGACTCTGCACAGCGAACTTGACTTCTTGCACGCCTGAGCTGTCTGGACGGGTCTGCTGCAGGTTTGGGTGACAGGTTTGATCACGCGGCCTGGAGAGCCGGTGTGGTCATGACGGTTTCGTATTCGACGGGGGTCAGTCGGC
>NZ_JBEXYL010000179.1:0-9792 GCF_040630895.1 Streptomyces sp. NPDC005728 | reverse complement strand
CACATGCAGGTCGCTCGCGAACTCGCCGCCCACGGCTACCCGCGCGAGGCCGGACCCGGCGTGTACGACATCCACTCCCCGCGGGTACCCGGTGCCGACGAGGCGGCCGAACTGCTCCGCACCGGCCTCGAGGCCATCCCCGCCGAACGGCTCTGGGTCAACCCCGACTGCGGCCTGAAGACCCGCGCCTGGCCCGAGACCCGGGCCTCTCTGGAGAACCTGGTCGCCGCCGCCCGCACCGTTCGCGGCGAGCTGCCCGGGTCCTGACCCACACCTCCCGAGGGCCGGGGCGCCCCAAGCGCCCCGGCCCCGACAGGACTGCCCCACCTGCGCGCTGTGGAAAAGCGGCTCGCCCTCGGCGGAGTGACCGAGGTCCTGCTCGACCACTCAATTCCTCGGAGGACTTCTATGGTTCTTGGTATCCCCAGCACAAGGACAGACAGCGCTCTATCCATTCGCGACCTACTCGCAAGCGGAGGCCGCTCCTACTCCTTCGAGTTCATGCCGCCGCGCAGTGCGGCGGCCGAATCCGGACTCTGGAACGCAATCCGCCGGCTCGAGAGCCTGTCGCCCACTTTTGTCTCGGTCACTTACGGCGCAGGCGGCTCGACACGAGGCCGGACCGTCAACGTCACGGGGCGGATAGCCCAGGAAACCACGCTCACCCCGGTCGCCCATCTCACCGCGGTCGACCACAGCGTCGCCGAACTGCGCAACATCCTCGGCCACTACGCCGACCAGGGCGTGCGCAACATTCTCGCCTTGCGCGGAGACCCGCCCGGCGATCCGCTCGGCCCCTGGACAAAGCATCCGCAAGGTGTGCGGTTCGCTGCTGAACTCGTCAGCCTGATCAGGGAGTCCGGGAACTTCTGCGTCGGTGTCGCCGCCTTCCCCGAGATGCACCCGCGATCCTCCGACTGGGAGAGCGACATCCGCCACTTCGTCGAGAAGTGCCGGGCCGGCGCGGACTACGCCATCACCCAGATGTTTTTCGACGTCGAGGACTACCTGCGTTTCCGTGACGGTGTAGCAGCGGCAGGATGTGAGACACCGATCATCCCCGAGATCATGCCGGTCACCACCATCCGCTCACTGCAACGCATTCCTACGCTCTCCACAGCCGCCTTCCCTGCCCAGTTGGCCGAGAGGCTGCTTGCCGCGCAGGAAGACCCCAAAGCGGTCAGAGCACTCGGCATTGACCATGCCACCGAGATGTGCCGCCGGTTGCTCGCCGAAGAGGCTCCCGGACTGCACTTCATGACCATGAACTTCTCGACAGTGACGACAGAGATCTATCAGAGGCTTGAGCTCCATGGATGAGCAAACTCCATACTCGCCCGTGGGAATCCGTCGGCCTTCACTGGTCGGGATCGTCAATATCACCACGGATTCGTTCTCGGACGGGAACAGGTTTCTGACCACACAAGCCGCGGTGGCGCACGCACACCGGCTGCGTTCGGACGGGGCCGACGTCATCGAACTCGGGCCTGCCGCGAGCCATCCGGGAGCCGAGAAGGTGACGGAGGCCGAGGAGATCAGACGGCTGGCCGACGTCATCGATCAACTGGTCGCCCAGGGCGTCCCGGTGTCGGTCGACTCGTACCAGCCCGCGACACAGTTGTTCGCCGCCGCGCGTGGCGCCACATATCTCAACGACATCCAGGGCTTCGGTGATCCCGCCCGGTACGAGGAGCTCGCCGACACCGGCTGCCGGCTCATCGTCATGCACTCCGTACAGCGTCACGGCCCCGCCACCAAGGTGCGGACCGACCCCACGCAGGTGTACAGAGGAATCGAGGAGTTCTTCGCCGACCGTCTGACCGCGCTGGAAGCGGCCGGCATCAGCCGCGACCGGCTGGTCATCGATCCGGGACTGGGTTATTTTCTCGGCAACAGCCCCGAACCGTCACTGCGGACCCTGGCCGGGCTCGAACGGCTGAAAGCGCGCTTCGACGTACCGGTGCTGATTTCCCCCTCCCGGAAGTCGTTCCTGCGGAAGCTCACGGGAAGCCCGGTTTCCGGGATCGGTCCCGCGACACTGGCGGCGGAACTGTATGCCGCGCGCAGTGGGGCGGACTACA
Source organism: Streptomyces sp. NPDC005728 (assembly GCF_040630895.1). Classification (NCBI taxonomy): domain Bacteria; kingdom Bacillati; phylum Actinomycetota; class Actinomycetes; order Kitasatosporales; family Streptomycetaceae; genus Streptomyces; species Streptomyces sp. NPDC005728. The sequence continues at coordinate 7,711 of NZ_JBEXYL010000179.1, read as the reverse complement.
TACGCACTCACGATGTCGCCGCCCTCCGCGACGCGCTCAGGGTGTTCGAAGCCCTGGAGTCGGCCAAGGAGAGCGGCTGGTGATGCGGTGGTGAGCGTGCCGCTCGGCGCGCTGCGGATCGTTGATCTCCTCCAGCATGTGCATCACCGCTTCGTCGGCACCGCCGTGCAGCGGGCCGCACCCCGTCGAGTCCCGCACCCCGTGACGGCAGCGGACCGGAGCGATAGCGCGACCGGCCGTGGGTACCTCATGTCGCCCACCATGAGCGCATCGCTGCGTCAGGCCCGCTGTGGCGCGGACGTCGCCGTTGATTCAGGATGCCGGGTCCCGGTGACGGCGCAGCAGTTCAGCTATCGCGGTGATGGCGTCGGTGTTGCAGGTGTCCGGCTCCGTGGCCACTGAGCCGCCGCATGTCCGCAGGCACGCCCCCGGTACCCCGCCGTCCCGCTCGCGGCAGGCGTCCGGCGGGGCGGCGATCAGCCTCTCCAGGTCGTTCAGGAGCTGTTCGGTCCGTTTCGCCTGTTGACCGAGCACCCGTACGCGCGCGCTCTGACCGCCGATCTGCCGTCGGCTGGCGATCAGCTGCTCGTACTCCTCCGGGGTGAGAGCGATCGCCTCACGGCCGCCGAGGGTGATGTGGCGCGGCTGGGGATGTCTGGCCACTCGGTTCCTCCGCTCCTCGCCATGATGGTCCGCGTCTGATCGGCCGGCTTTCCTCTGTCATGCCAGTGATCCGATGCGCGTCGGTGTCCGAAGAACGCGAGAGGGCCCCCGGATGGTTCCGAAGGGCCCTCTGTTGTCCTGAAGGAGTCAGCGCGCGGCTGGAACTGCCTTCCCGGCCGAGACCGTCGCCGGCTTGGGGTTCAGCAGCCGTTCGGCCAATTCACCGAAGAGAAGGCCGAATCCGCCCCACAGAACGGCCTGAATGGCCAGAGCGGAGAGCCGGAACCGCCACAGCAACGCGGCCGGGAAGTCCTTCGGCACCTCGTTGACGACCGGCAGGAACTCATAGGCCAGACCGATCACGACGGCGAAGACCGCCACCGCGACCACCGTCGCCCACCAGGTACCCAGCGAGGGCGCGAGGCGCTTGCCCAGAATGGTGGCGGCGATCGCCAGGAGCACGCTGAGCAGCATCATCAGGAAGTACAGCGTCGTCCGCTTGCTGATGGTGTCCGGGTCACCGATCGACGGCGGGTTGGCCGGGTACTTCAGGAACGGCACGACGTACACGGCGAGGAGCGCGCAGCCGGACAGCAGCAGCGCGGTCGCCCGCGGGCTGAAGCGGCCGACGCGGCCGAGCGCGAAGCAGTAGGCGAGCGCTGCGATGCCGCCGAAGGCGACCCCGTAGATGAGGACGCCGGTGGCGAGGCCGGCCGTGGACTGCAGGGAGCGGGAGACGACTTCCATCTCGTGCTCGTGGGAGTGGGCGTCCTCGAAGCCGATCGCCTTGTCGACGCTCGGCTCACCGAGGAGGTAGGCGACGACGAGGGCGAGCACACCGGCGGCCAGGCCGGCGAGCATGCCCCGCACGAGGAGGTTTCTTACCGTTGCGGAGTTCATGGGTGTACGTCCCCTCGCGTCAGTGGCAGGGGAAGCCGAGGAGGTGGCGGGCGTCGTGCACCCACTCATGGACGTCCGTGCCGCTGAACACGGAGGTGGCGCCCTGCTCGGCGCCGACGAAGTACAGCAGGACAAGCATGAGGATGCCGAAGAAGACCGCCCAGGGTGCTATCGCCTTCAGCGGCAGCGTGGCGGGAATGGCGGGGGTGGTGGCTGTCGCTTGGGCGACGGACTGCGCCATGGCAGTACCTCCTCTGGGAGTTCGCGTCCCAACTCGGTGGTGCACAGGACGACGGCCACGGGTCTGACTCGCGAAACACCCTCCCTTCGGAAGGGTCCCGCACACAGTGGCGCGACCGTGCCGGATTCCCACCGGCTTCCGTCTCGCCGTCGTCGATATCGGACAGACCGTACCGCGTGTCACGAGCAGGGCCAAGGCCGCGTCCGTCCGCCCGGCGTGATCTTCCTCTCGCGCCAGGCGGACAGTCGTGTGGCCAGCCGTCCGCAGTCCGGACACGGCTCGGGAGAGCCACACACGGCGGCATCAATCATCAGGCCGGGCTAGCAGATCGTGGTGCGCCAAGTGGCGGTACGGCCCAGGCGACAGCCGGCCGCGGTGAGGATGTCGATCTGGCGGTCGAACTTGTGTCCGCGGATGGACACCCGGGCTTGCCCGATGGGGATCTCGGTTCGGACGACCAGCGGCCGCCCGAGCAGGGTTTCTTGTCATAACTGGTTTGTAATGCAAAGCTGATGGCGTGACAGACGCATCGGTGCCGTCTTCGGGCGCCCTTCACGAAGTCCTCGCCAGCCTCGGCGACTTGACCCGCCGAGTCCGCGCCGCTCAACGCGGCACCTGGTTCCCTCTGCTGCTACTCGGCGCGCTCACACTGGGCGGAGTCCTGGTCAGCCGTTTCACCTACCATGTCGAGACCGTTCCCTGCCCCGCGACCGACTCCGGGGCAGGCACCGACTGCACCCTGATCACGCAGGTCAAGCAGGGTGAGCCGTTCTACTGGCCCATCGGACTCGCCCTCGCCTACGTCGCGACGGCGTTCTTCTATGTCCGCCGCTCCCGTAACCGCGGAGTCGGTACCTCGGTCCGGCCGTACATCCTCACCGGGATCACCCTGCTCGGCCTGGTGACCGCCACCACGTTCTGGTCCATCCGTCAGGGGACTCCGCAGCCTGGCGACCCGATCGACCTCTGGGGCCTGCACCTCGACCCCACCTCCGGGACAACGGGGTTCATCGAACTGCTCACCGGGAACGTCACGGCCGTCGGACTGCCGCTGCTCGTACTCTCCTGGGTGGAACGCAGCCGTGCCCTGCTGGTGTTCACCCTGGTGTACCTGGCCATCTGTCTGATGCCGCTCGTCCCCGGCTGGCAGATGATCCCCGTCACCTCCCCCTGGTCCGCCCTGCCCCGCCTGGGCGTCCAAGCCCTGCTCCTCCTGCTCGGCGCCCTCGGTTTCCACCGGGCCGAGTTGTCCCGTCAGCACGATGCCTCGTGATCTCCGAGCCTGATCAACACCCCGTCAACGGCCTGAACGACGTGGTCCACCAGCGCGTCCGCCTCGGCATCCTCACCGTCGCCCACCAGGCACGCCGTGTCGAGTTCGGCTTCCTGCGCACGGCGCTCGGACTCACCGCCGGAAACCTCAGCCAGCACCTGGCCGTCCTGGAGAAGGCCGGTCTGGTCGACATCGAAAAGGGCTACGAGGGCAAGCGCGCCCGCACCTGGCTCTCTCTCACCCCTGCCGGCGACCGCGCCCTCCGGAACGAAGTCACCCAGCTCAAGCGGCTCATCCGCCAGATCGAAGAAGGCGGCGAGGGCTCAGGCCCTGAGTCCTAGCCCGGCCCTGGCAACCGCGTCCACCGCACCAACTCGCCCTGGAGCCGGGCGAACACGAACAGCGTGCCGGACACCATCCAAGATTCCTGGGGAGGACATGTGACCACCACGCCGGTCACCGTCAAATCGGACCTGACGCGCCGCCGCGTACTCACAGCCGCGCTGGCCGTCGGCGTCGGGGCCGCCGTGCCGCTCGGAGCGGCAGGTCACGCGTGGGCGGCGGCGACCGCTCCCGGCCCGATACAGCTCCATCTGCCCATGCCCACCGGACCGCACCCGGTCGGCACGGTACCGCTGCACCTCATCGACGCCTCACGTCCGGATCCCGTGGCCGGTCCCGGGCACTGTCGCGAGTTGATGGCCAGTGTCTGGTACCCGGCCCGGAGCGTCGGGCGGTATCCCCGGGCGCGCTACGCGTCCCCCGCCGTGACGCGGTCACTCCTCGCGGCGGCACGCTTTCCGGAGGACGTCGCGGTGGCGCCCCTCACAGCGGGCCACGAGGGCGCCCCCGTCCTGCGAACAGGCAAGCGCCTGCCCGTCGTCGTGTTCTCGCACGGCGCGCACAACCACCGTGCCGACACCACCATCGTGGTGCAGGAACTCGCCAGCCACGGGTACGTGGTGGTCACCGTGGATCACACCTACGACGCGATCAGCGAGTTCCCCGACGGCCGGCTCACCGTGCCTCTGGACAACCCGAATCTGACACCACGGGACTACGCCACGGATATCCGGTTCGTCCTCGACCGTATCGAGGAGCTCGCCGCGGGCCGCAACCCCGACGCGGACCACCACGTGCTGCCTGCTGGTCTCCTCAACGCCCTCGACCCGCACCGCATCGGCATGTTCGGCTGGTCGAAGGGTGCGACGGCGACCGCCCTCGCCATGTGCGAGGACCAGCGCATCAGGGCCGGACTGAGCTTCGACGGCCCGATGCAACCCATCATCACCACCGACCTGGACCGGCCGTTCATGCTGATGACCGCCGAATTCCCCCGGGCCACGCAGCCGAGCGTCACCGAGTTCTGGTCGCATCTGCGGGGATGGCGTTCCAGGCTGCGTTCGACTGCGTCGTGCTCGAAGGGTACGGGCTGTCGGAGACGTCGCCCGTCGCCTCGTTCAACACCCTGCAGGCACCCAGACCCGGCTCGGTCGGCACCCCGGTCCCGGGCGCCGAGATGCGGGTGGTCGGCAACAACGGCCAGGAGGTGCCGCACGAGGAGACCGGCGAGATCGTGATCCGCGGGCACAACGTGATGAAGCGCTCTTGGCGACGCCCCGAGGAGACCGCTGCCACGATCCGGGACGGCTGGCTGTACACCGGCGACCTCGGCCGGGTCGACCAGGACGGATACTTCTGGATCGTCGGACGCAAGAAGGACGTGATCATCCGGGGTGGCTACAACGTGTATCCCCGCGAGATCGAAGACGTGCTGTACGAGCACCCTGCGGTCGCCGACGCCGCAGTCATCGGCCTCACAGACCCCGACCTCGGTGAGGAGGTCGGGGAGGCAGTCGTTCTCAAGCCGAGCACCCGGACGACGGCCGAGGAACTGCGTGAGTACGTCAAGCGCCAGGTCGCCGCCTACAAGTATCCGCGGAAGGTGTGGATCGTGGACACCCTGCCCAAGGGACCCACCTGCAAGTTTCTCAAACGAAACATCGTCCTGCCGCCCGAGCCGGGCGGGCGATGAGACGGCTCGGTCGGGATGAGACTGCGATCTGTCCGACTGCCGAGCCGGGGAGTGAACGTGCGCCGACGCGGATGAGGGCCCCGTAATCGGGGTGCGCCTGGTGATCAACACAGCCGCGTTCTGTCCCCGAAGGGCCGGCACTTCGGCAGTGATCCGTGCTCGGATCCGTCGTGTCTCCCATCACCACCGTGACCCACCGGCCGGTGGTGTCATGCGCGTTCTGGCTCGTTGGTCTCCTCGTCGGCCGCGGTCCGGGTGCGACGGCGGCCCAGCAGGGCGCTTCCCGCAATCACCAGTCCGACGGCGGCAAGCCTGGCGACCTGGTAGTAGCCGGTCGAGAGATTCTCTGGGGTGCCGGGCAGCCGGAAGAAGAACCACGCCGCTACGAGCCCCCCGAAGACGATCAGTGCGACAGCGCCCGCCGTCCCGAGCCCCATCCACCAGGGCCCCAGCTCGTAACCCCGCTCGTCGGCCGGCTCAACGTCCTTGTCGCTCACGGTCTGTTCTCCTGTGCGAGTGGTGGGCGGTCGCGAGGGAAGACGCGGGACTGATACGGACGGTTGACCGAGCCGAACGATCCCTTCGGAGGGGCCGACGTCCCGCCGGTCGGCGAAGTACTCACACTCGTCCGCCCTCTTCGAGCGGGGATGGGATGACTCCCGCCGGGGTCGTGCCCGCAGCGCAAGCATCAGCAGTGCCATCAGTGGGACCGCTACGTCCGCGCAGCCCTCACCGGGTTTTCGGTATCGACCCCACTCGGGCATGAGGGCCACGAACCCACGGACCCTCAGCAGAAGGACGCCCCTGCACCAGCGGGTTCACCATGTCCGCGTCGTGCTCCCTGCTGCACGTCCCGCTCGGCGCCTCCGTGGAGCGGGACGTCGAGCCGCAGATTCTGCGCTGGCTCACCTTCGCCGAGCAGAAGACGCGAGATCGTCACGCTCGCCAAGGGCGTCGTCATGCTGTGGACTGCGGCTCAGCGCGATGACCGGGTCGTCCTCGCGGCGGCTGCCGGCGGGTGCGGGGACCGCGCAAGGCGAGCGCACGAGCACAGCGCGGCTCGGTGCAGTACCGCGTCACCGGTGCTGCGGGCGCCATTCGAAGAGCAGGATGGTCACGTCGTCCCGCAGTTGGTTGCGCTGGTAGTCAAGGATGGCGTGGATGAGCAGCCGCAGCACCTCGGCCGGGCGCTCGCCGGCGGCGTTGGAGCGGATGATGAAGTCAGTGAACCGGTCGAGGCCGAACTCCGCGCCGTCCGCGTCGCGAGCCTCCACGACACCGTCGGTGTAGAGCAGGACGCAATCGCCCGGTTCCAGTGTCGTCTCCTGGACCTGCCGGGCTGCCGGGGCGAGTGGGCCGGCCAGGCCGATCGGTGGCTGCGGGGTGCTGTCCAGTGCCCCGGTCAGCACCCGCTCGGCACGGATCAGCAGGGGTGGGGGGTGACCGCAATTGACCCAGCGCAGCACTCCGGTCTCGGCGTCGAGCCGGCACAGCACTGCGGTGCAGAAGTGGTCGGGCAGCCACTGGGCGAGCGCCTGGTCGACGGAGCCGACGACGTCGGCCGGGTCGCCGCCGGCGCGGCGGGCGTTGCGTGCCGCCGCCATGGCGACCGACGTGGTCAGGCCGGCGGTCAGATCGTGTCCCATGGCGTCGAGGATCATGGTGTGCAGGATGTTCTTGGCCACCGAGTGGTCGAAGGCGTCACCGGCGATGTCGTACGCCGGTTCCAGGACCGCGGTCGAGACACACCTGCCGCTGCCGATGGTGTGGGGTGGCAGGAAGGCCCGCATCATCTCGGCGGGCAACTGCATGGTCGCGGTGCGGGTGCGGGCGGCGAGCCAGTCGCTGTAGGCGCGCTTGGAGGTGATCAGCATGGCGAACAGATGGGCCAGCATCCGGGCGCGGCGCATGCGCACCCCATCGAGCGAGGCGGTCCGCACCTCCAGCACGCCCAGCCGCTCCGCACCGTCGACCAGTGGCATCCAGATGATCAAGCCGTCGTCGGCCTCGGCCACCCGCGGGGAGACCGTCCGGTACGCCCAGCCGGCCGACGAGCGGCTCACCCCCAGCGGTTCCAAGGCCTCATCGAGTGGGACGAGCAGCCGTTGTTGCAGGTCGACGAGGTAGATCAGCGCGGTGCCCAGCCCGAGGGCCGAGGCGCACCGGTTCGCCAGGGCAGGCAGTTCGACCGGCAGGGCAGTCTGCGCCTCGATGATCAGCTCTTCCAGCCGATTCTCGTCGACAGCGGTGTCGGGACCGGAGGACGCGTGCGGTGGGTCCGACACGGGGATCACCCCTTCCGTGCCCAGTCTCACACCGATCCCGTCCCCTCTCACGTCAGCCCGTGGCGCGGGCGAGAACGGCGGCCAGGGCGGTCAGCTGAGCTCGACCGGGCACACCTGCGGCACCAGCCACTCGATCAGCCGGTCACCATCGCCTCCCTGGAAGGAATCCGTCCCCCTGGGCGGCGAGCCGGCCCGGCCCCCGGCCGTAGTGGGAGACTTGATCAGTACGCGGAGTTGACGTTGTCGATGGAACCGTAGCGGTGGGCGGCGTAGTTGGCGGCCGCGGTGATGTTCGCCACCGGGTCGGTGACGCT
>NZ_JBEXYL010000178.1:0-9860 GCF_040630895.1 Streptomyces sp. NPDC005728 | reverse complement strand
CCGCCCGCTGCCACCTCGACAACCAGGTCCGGCAGCCCGCCGCCTGACCGTCTCGCGGTGGCTTCGGCCGCCGCCCACCCCACACCCTCCGCAGGCATCCCTTGGAATCGATCATCTAGTCGCGGTCGTGTTCTATGTTTTGAAGTTCACTGCGTCGTGGTCGAAGTGGATGCTGCGGTCGCCTTCCTTGACCGTCCCGTGGATGCAGAGGTCGAAGGACCTGGTGCCGAGGGTGTGAAGGACAGCTACAGGGCCCATGTCACAAGTCCTTTCCGCCACAGCGTGGCAATATCCCCGACCAGCCGAGCCTGCCGCAGGCGGTTCGGGTGCCTTAGGCAGGGCCCTGGCTGTCTGGGCCCGGATCACAGGATGACGATGTGAAAGGGCTGGTCGGAGGCGTTGCCGCTGCGGCCGGTAATCACGCGGACGCTGTTGGGGGTCTCGGAGTCACCGATGTAGACCTCGCTGCCCGGGTCTGCGTTCTGGTCGAGAGTTGCCTGGTAGGCCGCTCCTTGCCGCCTCACGGACGCTTCCAGCGCGACGTCGTAGCGACCCGTGCCGAGCTTGGTGACACCGGTGACTCCCTGGGCACGCATCAGGGTGCCGTCTGCGTGGACCGCGGCGGTGGCGCGTACGTAGAGGGAGTTGATCTGCTGGTCGATGACGGCGTGCGGTTCTTCGAACGGGATCAGGCGCCACTGCTGCGTGACGGAGCCGCTTGCCGCATGTTGAACGACGTGGTGACTCTTGGTGCCGGCGGTCACGACGTCCAGGAGTTTGCCGCTGGAAGCGCTGGTGAGGGTGTAGGTGTCTTCCGCAGTCCGGGTGAACCGCCACTGCTGGTTGATGCCGCCGTCGGCCTCCCACTGATGGAGCTTGGCACCGTCCTCCGTACTCCCCGCGGGGTTGTCCAGGCACTTGCCGCTGAAGACGTTGCGCAGGGTGAAGCGGGCGTCGCCCGCCTGGGCCAGCTCCCACTGGTGACTGGCTCGGCCATTTCCCCGCGTAGCCCGCGCGGCTGTTCCGTTGTCCTTGCTTTCGTCGGCGAGGCCCAGGAGATAGCCCCACTTCCGCTCAGCCAGCAGGTACACACGGTTCTCGGGCAGCTCTCCTTCGGAGGGGACGCCTATGCGCATTGACTCGATACTCATGCTCCATCGCCTGGAGTCCCAACTGGTGTCCGATACGCGCGTGTCGTGCAAGTTCGTGCGAGCGCCCCCGTTCGGAATCACCAGCTCGTTGGACACGAAGGCGGGCCCGGTGTAACAGGTCACGTCGTACCCCGTGCGGTTCACCAACGACATGCCCTTGCCCTGGAAGCGGTAGGCGGACAGGTCGACGACGCTCTCATCACTGACCAGGACGCGGTTGGCGTTGTCACCGCCATCCGTGTTGAAGTGAAGGTTGCCGTAGAGCGCCCACGAGCCTCTCGGGCACGCAGCGGTGCCGCAGTCCGTGATCACCTTGACAGCCATTCCGTCTCCTCTCCCGCTACGACCACAGAGCACGGTCGTTCCGGCCAGGCCAACCTGCCCGGGCATGCCCAAGTCAAGATCGCCGTTATACGTCGTACCACTGGATTCCAGCCGCCCATGACCGAACTCTGCAGTCAGTCCGACGACGCTCCGCCGGAGGCGGGTGGGCTGGGGGCTCGGAAGCCGAGACAGTGATTGAGGGCGTCGCCCAGGACGGGGTCGGGAGGACCGCTGTGGTCCATGCCGAGTTGGGCAGCCACGTCGGTGGCATGGAGGCGGACGGCGGCTTCCAAGAGCTGGGCGTAAGCGTCGACGGCGCTACGGAAGCGGTACCTGGAGGTCAGGGCGAGGGAGGCGGCGAGCGGGCCGGCGGGCCACCACCATGCGGTCAACGGGGCGTAGAGCAGCGCCCAGCCTCCGAGGGCGGCGGCGCGATTGAGGGCCTGCTCGGCAGCCGTGATCTCGGCACGGGGGGTCTCGGGCAAAGTCAGCCACAGAGACGGCCACAGCACGGCCACGTCGAGGTGATGGTCACGCTCCAGACGTACAGCTGCTGCGTGAATGCGGTCACCGCTCCAGGTGGGCCGGGCCGGTTCCTCGGCGGCAATGCGCTGCCTGGCGAGGTGTGCAGCCCTACGTGGTACGGGATCGGGCCGACTCCCAGTGCGGGCCAAGGACCGGGCGTCAGTGCTGAGTTGCTGCTGGTAGCGGTGCACGGCGGCGGTCCAGCGGGTGCGGCGGCGCCTAACGACGGCGCCGGCCCACCGCTGCAGCGGAGGCGGCCAGGCGTGCCAGTCGGCGGCCAGTGCGGTGCGCTGGATCAAGGTCCCCAGCCCCTGGGCAGCCAGTCCGGCCGCAGCAGCGGCCGAGAGGACCGCGCCGATCAGCACCACCTGGCCGCCGACGGTCGTCGCGACGGGGCTTCTGGCCCAGTGGGTGATCCGGTCGGTGAGGCAGCCGAGGTCCAGGGCGTGGGCCTGACCGAGGACCCGGGCGGTGGTGGCAGTGGTCAGGAAGAGGGCCCCGGGCAGCACCAGCAGGGACAGCCAGCGCTCGGCGAGCTTCTGCCCCAGGGCACTCAAGAACCCGTTCACCACTACAACCGCTCCTTGCGCAGGGGTCGGCCGCTGATCCGGCACGGGGCCGCGCCGGAGCTGTCCGGCCAGGCATGACGCGAGCACTGACCGGTCGGGCACAGCAGCACCCATTCGTCGGGCGTGGCGGAGCTGACGCCGATCGGGTTCAGGCCGCGGGCGGTGCCTCGGACGCCCGCGGCGTCGCCCGCGGCCAGCAGGGCCTCGTGCAGCGCGCTCAACGGTGCGGCGAGCCCCTCCCCGTCCTGCAACGCTGCCAGCAGGCGATCCAGCGGATCCCCGCCATCACGGCCGTACGCCTCCAAAGCCGCACGGATACGGTCCAACTGGTCGCACACGTAGGCGATGCCCTCGCGTAAGTCCGATGCCGTTCCGTCGCCGTACTGGTTGTCCTGATCCGCCTGGTTGGGCACCCCGTCCCCCATCGTCTGCAAGCCCTCACGGCTGCTGCGCCGCGTCTGTGCGGTGCACGACGTCGGCTACTTGGTCGAAGTGTTCATGGTGTCCGAATCGGCCCTGACTGGGCAACGGGTGTTTCTCGTTTGATAATTGACGGCTCGGCAAGTGCGGGGGTGGTTCGTGGAGCGGCGTGATGAACTGATGCGGGCGGTGCGGGAGCGCATGCAGCGGGTCGGCGCCACCGGCGACGCTTCCGAGATCCTCTCCCCGGCAGCGCGTGCGGAAGCACAGCACCTGGTCCGGTACGCCGACGCCGACCCTCCCGATCTGGAAGCCGCTCACGTGCTGGGCCGGCTGCACCACCGGCGGGCACGCGCTCTGCCTCGCGCGAGCGCCGAGCAGGACCGGGCGACCGCCATCCGCCTGTTCACGAAATGCTTCATCGCGGGGAGGACGGACCTGCCGCAGTCCCTGCTCGGCGACCTCGTCGTGGCGGCCCTCCCCGCCGCACAGGACCTGACGAACGGCTTGGTCACGAACGCGGAACCGGCACGTGTGACAGCAGCCGTGGACCTGTGGAGACGCATCCTGCGCAGCCTCTCGGACGACCATCCCGATCGCGCCGACGGCCTGACCAAGCTCCGCTACGCCCTGCTGACGCGGTTCCAGGACACGCAGAACCCAGAAGATCTGGAAGAGGCCGTGCAGGCGATGCGCGCCGCCGTGGACGCGACCCCCCACAACGACCCGCGCCGCCCCCGCCGCCTGTACGTACTGAGCATGGCCCTGGAGGAAGGTTACGAGCAGTTCGGGGATGCGGACGTCCTGGACGAAGCGGCGGCTGCGGCCCGCGCTGCTGCCCGGACCACCCCGCACGACGACCCGCAGTACGCCGAGCACCTGTGCGGTCTCGGTCGCGTGCTACGGACGCGGTACCAACGGTCCGGGGAGTCGACGGATCTGGACGAGGCGGTCCGCGCAAGTCGTTCCGCTGTCGAGGCCACCATCCACGACGACGCCGAACGCGGTGGGCGCCTGGACGATCTCAGCACCGCTCTGGTGCTGCGCTTCGAACGCTTCCGGGAACGGGGGGACCTGGACGAGGCCGTGGAGGCGATCCGCGCCGCTGAGGCTGCCTCCCCCGGTCTCCCCCAGCGTGCCGAACGCCTGAACACGCTCGCCTTGGTCCTGATGATGCGCTACGACCGATTCGGGGAGGTGAGAGACCTCGATGAGGCGGTGGATGCGATCCGCTCCGCCGACCGGGCCATGCCTCACGACCACCCCCACCACGCCTGGCGGCTGAACGGGCTCGGCCAGATTCTCGCGAAACGGTATGCGCATCTTGGGCGGCCGGATGATCTGGAAGAGGCGGTCGAGGCGAGCCGTGCAGCAGTCCGGGCCACGCCGCACGAGGATCCCGACCACGTCGGGCGGTTGCACACGCTCGGCTTCGTCGTGGCGACGCGCTTCGCGCGCTTCGGGGAGGTGGAGGATCTCGCCGAGGCGGTGGCGGCCATTCGTGCCTCCCTCCAGGCGACCCCACACGACGACCCTGATCACGCTGGACGTCTCGAACTGCTCAGCTCGGCGCTGGTGATGCGCTTCAGGCAGTTCGGGGAGGTCGAGGATCTCGCCGAGGCAGTGACGGCGAGTCATACCGCCGTCCAGGCCACTGCCCGTAGTCACCCGAACTACGCCTCGAGGCTGATCAATCTGAGCCATGCCCTGCAGGAGAGGTACAGGCATACGGGGCGGTCGGAGGATCTCGACGGCGCGGTGGAAGCCTGTCGTACCGCCGTCGAGGCCGCCCCGCCCGAGGACCTCAGTCACGCTCAGCACCTGGACTCACTCAGCACGGCGCTGGTGATGCGCTTCAAGCGGTTCGGGAAGGTCGAGGATCTCCATGGCGCGGTGGCGGCGAGTCGCACCACCGTCCAGGTCACACCGCCAGAGCACCCCGGGTACACCGCTTTCCTGGGCAATCTCGGTACCGCCCAGGTGCTGCGCTTCGCGCGGTTCAGGGAGGTAGACGCTCTGGACGAGGCGGTGGCGGCGCACCGTGCCGCCGTCCAGGCGACCCCCGAGGACCACCCAAATCGCACTGCGCGCCTGGAGAACCTCAGCCGCGCCCTGGAGACACGGTTCCGGCGCACGGGGAACGAGGAGGACGCGGATGCGGCGGTGGCGGCGATCCGCGCCGCTGTCCGGGCCACCCCGCCGGAACGCCCTGACCGAGCCGGACAAATGGACACGCTCAGCATCGTCTTGATGGCCCGCTACGAGCAGTTCGGGGAACTCGAGGTGCTCGACGAAGCAGTGGAGGCCAGTCGTACCGCCGTGCGGTCCACCCCTCTTGATCACCCCGGTCACGCCGTCTGCCTGGGAAATCTCAGCATCGCGCTGGCGAAGCGCTTCGAGCGGCTCGGGGAGCCGGAGGCTCTGGACGAGGCGGTGGAGACCAGTCGTGCCGCCGTCCACGCGGTACCCCACGACCATCCGCAACACGGCAGGCACTCGTACAACCTCGGCTACCTACTGCACGAGCGGTTTGGGCGTACCGGGCAGATTCAGGACCTGGATGAGGCGGTGGAGGTATGTCGCACCGCCGTCAACGCCACTTCACATGACCACCCCGACCACGCCGAGCGGCTGACCATGCTCTGTCTGGTTCTGGCGAGCCGCCATGAGCGCAGGAGGGAGTCGCGGGATCTGGATGTGGCGGTGGAGGTATGTCGCGCTGCCGTCCGCTCCGCACCTTACGACGACGCCAACCACGCTGCCGCCCTGACCCAACTCAACATGGCTCTGGTGCGGCGGTTCAGGTACAGGGGGGAGCCGGCGGATCTGGACGAGGCAGCGATGGCGAGTCACGCCGCCGTCGACGCTACCCCCCACGGCCACCCCAACCACGCCCTGAACGTGAGCAATCTCGGCTACATCCTGCAGTGGCGTTACAGGCACACTGGGCATGCACGAGATCTGGACGGGGCGGTCGAAGCGATCCGCGCCGCTGTCCACGCCACCCCGTACGCCGACCCGGAACACGCCCGACGCATGAGCATTCTCGGGGATGTACTGGAGAAACGGTTCGGACGAACGGGGCAGTTGGCGGATCTGGACGCGGCCGTGGAAGCCAGTCGAGCCGCTGTCCATGCCCTACCCCACGACCACCCGGAACGCGCCACTGTCCTGGCCAATCTCGGCAGCGTCATGCGAAGGCGTTTCCGTCGTTTTGGGGAGTTGGGGGATCTCGACGACGCGGTGGAAGCCGGTCGAGCCGCCGTCGAAGCCTCTCCCCACGACCACCCGGAACGCCCCGCGCTGCTGACCAATCTCGGCCTGATTCTGGGGATGCGACTCATGCGCACCGGGGACCCCACGGATGTGGATGAGGCGGTGGAAGTGATCCGCACCGCTGTCCACGCCACCCCGCATGACCACCCCGAGCGCAGTCGGCATCTGAACGGCCTCAGCCAGGTCTTGCAGGAGCGGTACCGGCGCAGAGGGGAGCTGGGGGATCTGGACGAGGCCGTGGAAGCCAGTCGAGCCGCTGTCCACGTCCTCCCCCTTGCCCACCCCGAACGCGCCGAACGGCTGGCCGCGCTGTCCACGACTCTGCTGGGCCGCTTCGGCCACACGGAGGAGTTGGGGGATCTCGACGACGCGGTGGAAGCCGGTCGAGCCGCCGTCGAAGCCTCTCCCCACGACCACCCGGAGCGCGGCGCCGACCTGGCCATTCTTGGCGCTGCTCTGAGGAGCCGCTTCCGACGCAGGGGGGAATCGAGGGATCTGGACGAGGCGCTGAAGACGATCCGCGATGCCGTCCTCGCCACTCCCCACGGCCACTCCGAACACGGCCTGTATTTGACCAGCCTCAGCGACATCTTGCGGGATCGGTACCGGCACAGGGCGAAGTCGGGGGATCTGGACGAGGCGGTGAAAGCGAGTCGCGCTGCCGTCCGCTCAACGCCCGACGACCACCCCAACCACGCCGCATTTGTGCACCACCTCGGCAGGGCCCTGCAAGAGCGCTTCGAGCGCGTCGGAGAGTCGGGCGATCTGGACGAGGCCGTGAAGGCGATCCGTGCCGCGGTCGACACCACGCCCCACGACCACCCTGTCCGTGCCGAGCGCCTGCACAGTCTCGGTCGTGTCCTGCAGATGCGCTTCGCGCACACGGGGATGCCGGCCGACCGGGACGAAGCGCTGGCCGTGCTGGGGCAGGCTGTCGACGTGGAGACCGGACCGATATGGCATCGGATCATCGCGGCACGCACGGCAGCCGCCTTGACCGCCCCTTCGGACCCAGGCAAGGCCGCCCGCTTCCTGGAGCAAGCAGTACTGATGCTGCCGGAACTGGTGCCGCGTCGCTTGCGACGCGGTGATCAGCAGTACGCCCTCGCCAGCAACGCCGCCGGTCTCGCCACCGACGCGACGGCCCTGGCCCTGGCGGACACCAGCGGCAGCGCACAGGAACGAGCCGTTCGGGCGCTGAGGCTGGCGGAGGCCGGCCGGACCGTTTTGTTGTCGCAGTCACTGGACACCCGAAATGACCTGACCGATCTGAGCAGCCAACATCCGGAACTGGCCAGGCGTTTCACCGAACTCCGTGATCTCCTTGACGAGGACCCCGGGATCATGGCTCCCGGGGTCGCCGCCGGCCCTGAAGGTCCGGCGGGCCGTGAGCGCCACCGGTTGGCGGCAGAGTTCGGGCAGTTGTTGCGGCGTATCCGGGCCTGCGAGGGTTTCACCGACTTCGGCCTGCCGCCGAGCTTCGACGAGCTTTTGAAGGAAGCGGCCCATGGCCCCGTGGTGACGTTCGTCATCAGCCACCATCGCGGCGACGCACTCCTGCTCACGCGCCAAGGCATCACCTCTGTCCCGCTGCCAGGGCTCGCCGCACATACCGTCCGTGACCAGGTCGACACCTTCTACCGGGCATTGGCTGAGGCGACGGCGCCGGACAGCGATCGCATCGCCGCCCAGCGCACCCTTCGGCAGATCTTGGAATGGCTCTGGGAAGCTGCGGCCGAGCCGGTCCTTTCCGCTCTGCAGGACTTGGGTGAGGCGATGCCCCCGGACCAGGACGGTCAACCGCTTCCACGGGTGTGGTGGGCACCCGGCGGACTCCTCGGACTGCTGCCCCTGCATGCCGCCGGTTTCCACACCGACCCCCCGGCCGACCCGCACCGCCGCACCGTCCTGGACCGGGTGATCTCGTCCTACACCCCGACCATCCGCGCTCTACGGCATGCACGCAGGCGCCCCACCCGACCTGCCGGCACATCCCAGTCCCTGATCGTGGCCATGCCGACCACCCCCGGCCACAGCCCACTGCGGCACGTCCCCGAGGAAGCCCGCCGGATCCGGGCACTACTGCAGTGCCCGGACCAGCTCATCGAATCCGACCCCGCCCCCGACGGCACCTCCATGCCCCCGAGTCCCGACACCCCGACCACCGCCACCGTCCTTGCCCGCCTCCCGCAGTGCGCCATCGCCCACTTCGCCTGCCACGGTGCCACCGACCACACCGACCCTTCCCAGAGCCGTCTACTCCTGCACGACCACGCCACGACACCGTTGACCGTCTCCGCCCTCGCCCAGGTCAACCTCGACCGCGCGCAGTTGGCCTACCTCTCCGCCTGCACCACCGCGGCCCCCGGAAGCTCCGACCTACTGGACGAGTCCATCCACCTCACCAGTGCCTTCCAACTCGCCGGATTCCCCCACGTGATCGGAACCCTGTGGCCGATCGACGACCGCTTGGCCGTCGAAATCGCCGAATCCTTCTACACCAACCTCACAACCGGCCCGGCCGGAACGCTCGCCCCCGATCAGGCTGCCACTGCCCTCCACCTGACTGTCCGGACGGTACGCGACCGATACCCGGCCACCCCTTCCCTGTGGGCGGCCTACCTTCATGCCGGCGCGTAGACGAACTGCATGGCGGCCTACACAGGGACCACACCCCCCGTCCCCCGCCGATCCCGGCCGGCCGGCGCGGGCAGGGAGGCAGCCCGGCGGGGTGTGCCCCTGTCGGCAGACCGGGCTGTGGGGTGGTGTCCGACGGGACCATCAGCAGCCTGGGACGTGTGCACTGCGGCAGTGTTCGGCCCGAGCGCAGTATCGAGATCGAGGCGGCGGAGCTCATGGCCGCCGTTCCGACAGCCGCCACGGCACCGATCGCCGGACTCCCGGCGGAGCCGGCATGAGCATTCGCGACGCCACCCCCCTCGGACGCCGATGACGTCTACCGTCTGCTGAGCGGGTTCGTGACGAGCTACCGGCCCGACCGAGTGGTCTTCGACGACGTGACATTCCCTCGTGCCATCGAGGCCGCCGCAGCCGGCAGAGCCGAGCTCCCTGTCGCCGAGCAGGACTCGCGTATGGTCGCGTATCTGCTCGCGCTGCGGATGCCCACCCTTTTCGCCGGCGGAACGATCCTCGAGCTGCTGGAGCTCACCGTGGATGCGCCTTTGCGTGGCCGCGGTACGGGTTCCGCGCTGGTCCGGGCCGTTCAGGCAAGGGCCCGAGAGGCGAAGGACGTCGAGGTGACCGTGCCGACGCACAGGGCGGCCGACTTCTATCGCGGTCTGGGGTTCCACGAGACCGCCGTCCGTCTCAAGTGGTCCACTACTTGACTGCTCTCCTCCCTGAAGGGAGGAGATTCCTGGCTCAGGCTGCCTGTTGAGGCGGCGCCTCAGCGGGTCTTGCGCCCTCGGCACCAGCCGGGTTCAGACCTGCCCGGACGAGCATCACGCGGGCGGAGTTCTTGTCCCTGGGGGATACGGCTGCGCACACGGTGCAGGCATACGTTCGCGTCGAAAGAGGCAGTGCGTGCTTGGTTCTCACTCCGCACGTTGCGCAGTCCCTCGTGGTGTGCACGGGA
>NZ_JBEXYL010000177.1:0-9860 GCF_040630895.1 Streptomyces sp. NPDC005728 | reverse complement strand
GTGCGGTGGCCGGTCTCGGCCTCCACAAGGGCGTGGCGATGATCGTCATGGGCAACCCCGCCGGAGGAATCCGGCGGGGCCTTCTCGCTGACGTCGGCTCAGACGGCCGGGGCGTACTTCGGGTTGGGGCCGTACTGGTTCGGCTCCGCCTTGCCCTCGGAGGCGAGGAAGACGATCAGGATGATCCAGCCGACCAGCGGGATCAGCGGGAAGAGGACGAACCAGCCGGACCGGCCCGTGTCGTGCAGGCGGCGGACCGCGACCCCGAGGCTGGGCAGCAGGACCGCGAGGCTGTAGACCAGGCCGAGGACGATCGACCCCATGGCGTTGTCGATGATCGCCAGCACGATGCTGATGATCACGCTGAACAGGGTGAACATCCAGAATTCCTGCCGCCGCGCGCGGCCGCTGAACACCGCGTACTTCTTCAGTACGTCCACGTACCAGTGCATTGTCTCGTCCCCCCAGGGATAGCGCGTGCTTGGTGACTCATCGAATCAGTCACGCTGGCCGGGAACCATGCTTTTGGCGTGCTCGGGTCAATGTGTTACCCGCCTGCGGCCGTTCGGTGACAAGGGTTGAAACGGAGGCACAGTGGAGGGGCTGCAGACGTGACTGCATCGCAATCATGGGCGGGAATCCGGACGCGCGGCCGGTGCGTCTGAGTCGGTATGGACCTCCAGAAGCCGCCGCCCCAGCCGCAGTACCCCGAAGGGTGCCTCGCCGTCGCGATCCGCATCCCCGTGCGGATCGTCGTGCTCGTGCTGGTCCTGCCGGTGCGGATGGCGTGGGACGCGCTGGTCGTCGTCGGCCGGTTCCTGAAGGACACCGTGCTGCGTCCGGCGGGGCGCGTGCTGCTGTGGGTCGGCCGGGCACTCCTCGTGTGGCCTTGGGTGGCGCTGTGGCGTCATGTCCTCGTGCCCGTAGGGAAGGCGCTCGGACGGCTCGGACACGTCCTCGTCGTCGTACCGCTGGGGTGGCTGTACAGGTACGTGCTGACCCCGGCCGGACACGCCCTCGCCCGGGTCGCACGGGGGATCGGCGCCGGCCTCGGGTGGCTGTACGCGCGCGTGCTCGCACCGGTGGGCCGGGGCATCGCCTGGCTGCTGAAGGGCATCGGCATCCTGCTCGCCGCCGTCGGCGCGGGCCTGTACGCCGCCGTGGCCTGGCTGCTGCGGTACCTGCTCGTCCTCCCCGCGCGATGGCTGTACGAGTGGATCCTCGCCCCGGTCGGACGGGCGCTGGCCTGGCTCGCGGGCGCCGTCGTCACCGGGATCGGCGCGGTCCTGTACTGGACGGCCCGCATCCTCCTCGTGCTGCCCGCCCTGACCCTGTGGCGCTGGGTCCTCGCGCCCCTCGGCCGGGCCCTCGCCGTCGTCGCACGCGAGGTGGGGGAGGCCCTCGGGCATGCCTGGCGGATCGCCGGACGGATCTCGCGCGCCGTCGGACGGGCGCTCGCGACCCTCTTCCGGTGGATCTTCGTGGAGCCGCTGCGCTGGGTGTACCGCACCGTCCTCACCCCCGTCGGACACGTCGTACGGGACTACGTCCTGCAGCCTGTCGCCGAGGCCGCGCGCGCGGTGCGGCGGACCGCACGGCAGGCGCTGACCAGTGCCCGCGACTCCGTGCGGCAGGCCCGCGCGGACCTGAGACGGATGCTCCTCGGCGAGCCCCGGCCGCCGGTCGCGGTGAACCGCCGGGAACCTGCGGGGCGCGACACACGTACTCTTGGTAGCAGTAAGACCGCTCTCACGAAGGACTAGGACACTGGGCAAGCGACAGCCCGAAGGCCCGCCGCCCGCACCCGCGGTGCAGCGCATCCGACTGCGCTACACCAAGCGCGGCCGCCTCCGGTTCACCAGCCACCGTGACTTCCAGCGCGCCTTCGAGCGTGCGCTGCGCCGCGCCGAGGTGCCCATGGCGTACTCGGCGGGGTTCACACCGCACCCGAAGGTGTCGTACGCCAATGCCGCACCCACCGGCACGGGCAGTGAGGCGGAGTACCTGGAGATCGCGCTGACCGCGCCGCGTGACCCCGAGACCCTGCGCGTCCTCCTCGACGAGTCGCTGCCCACCGGGCTGGACATCGTCGACGCGGTCGAGGCACGGACCTCGGGCCTCGCCGACCGGCTGACGGCCTCCGTCTGGGCGCTGCGGCTGGACGGCGTCGACCCGGTCGACGCCGAACGTGCGGTCGAGGCCTTCACCAAGGCCGACACCGTCGAGGTTCAGCGCATGACCAAGAACGGCGTCCGCACCTTCGACGCCCGCCCGGCGGTCGTACAACTGGAAACGCACAGGTCGCAGCCCGATGCAAGCATCGGCTCCGCCGGAGCGGCCGACGTCGCACTCCTTGCTGGGCCGAGTGACCAGCCCTGTGCGATACTGCGGCTGGTTGTTCGGCACGTGACGCCTGCCGTACGACCCGACGACGTCCTGTCCGGTCTCCGCGCCGTGGCCGACCTGGCGCCGCCGGTCCCCGCAGCGGTGACCAGGCTGGCGCAGGGGCTGCTCGATGAAGAGACCGGCACGGTGACCGACCCGCTCGCGCCCGACCGCGAGGCAGCCGAGGCCCTGACGGCCGCACCGGCTGCCGCCGCGACGGCGCCGACGCCGGAAGGTTCCGCGTAGGGACGGACGTCGAAAGCGCAGCCCTCGTACTCGGGAGCCACCTGGGTCGGGCAGCGCACCGACCAGAAGACTTTCGCCAGGCCGTACCGACAAGGCGTACGGAACCGGCGAGACAGGACACAGAGTGCTCCCGTGCGGCGCCCGCGCCCCGGACGGCGGTCATCGCGCATCGCGCGGGCCGCGGACGTCAACGGCGAACGGTCCATCGAGACCGGCGCCGGACCAGGCGCGGCGCCCGGGAGCCTGACGGGAGAAACGCCCGCATGCTCGAGCCGACCGAACCCACTGAGGGTTCCGAACTGAACACTCCCAGCGACACCCTGCCGCCGCGCAGGCGTCGCCGTGCAGCCTCCCGCCCGGCGGGTCCCCCCGCCGAGGCCGAGGCCCCCACCGAGGTCACCGTGCCGGCCATACCGGCCGCGGATCCCGACGAGATCGTCGAGGCCGACGAGACCGCTGAGGCGGAGGTGACCGCCGAGGCCGAGGCCGTGGAGGCGCCCGCCGCCGAGGAGGCCGCTCCCGCTGCCCGTACCCGCCGTCGTGCCACCCGCCGCGCCTCGGCGCCCGCCGGTGCGCCCGCGGCCACCGAGTCCGCCGGCACGGTCGTATCGGCTGCGGCTTCTGCTGCCGAGGCCGTGGAGACCGCCGAGGCCGTCGAGGCTCTCGAAACCGGCGAGACCGCTGAGGCCGCCGAGGAAGCCGCGCCCCGTCGCACCCGCCGCCGGGCCACCCGCCGCGTCTCCACGCCCGCCGAATCCGCCGAGGCCGAGGAGAAGGCGCAGGCCGAGACAGAGGTCGAGGCAGAGGGCGAGGCGGAGCAGCCGGTGGCGGAGGCCGAGGCTGCCCCCGCTCGTACCCGCCGCCGTGCCACCCGGCGCGCCTCCGCGCCCGCCGGTGCACCGAAGGCGGCCGAGGTACCCGAGTCCGCGCCCGCCGCTGAAGCCCCGGTCGCCGCCGAGGCCGCTCCCGCCGCCGAAGCTCCTGCCGAGGCCGCTCCCGCGGCCCGTACGCGGCGTCGCGCGACCCGCCGAGTGTCCGCACCGACCGGTTCCCCGGAAGCCGCCGAGGCCGCCGAGACCGTCGTAGCGGCCGCTGCCGCCGCGCCCGCCGCTGTCGCGGAGGAGACCCCGGCCGCTGAGGCCGCCGCAGAGACCGCTTCCCAGGGCCGTACCCGCCGCCGCGCCACCCGTCGTGTCTCCGCGCCCGCCGGTGGTCCGGTGGCCGAGGAGGCCCCCGTGGCTGCCGTCGAGCAGGCCGAGGCCGCCCAGCCCGCCGAGGAGACCGAGATCACCGAGCCCGTCGCCGCCCAGCCCACCGCCGCCGAGGCCCCCGCCGAGGGTGCCGCCGCGCCGCGTCGCCGCCGCCGGGTCGTGCGGCAGGCCGCCACCGGGTTCTCCGCGCCCGCGCCGTCCGAGGCCGCCGAGGCCGAGGCACCGCGTCGGCCGGCCCGGCCCACCGTGGCCGTGTTCCAGGCGCCGGTGTTCGCCGAGCCCAAGTTCCAGACGCCCGAGCGGGCCGCCGCCGAGGCCGCTGCCGAGGCCGCCGGGGCGGAGGAGACCGAAGAGACCGAAGAGACCGAGGCGTACACGGAGGAGCGCACCGATGCCGGCGCGCGCCGTCGCCGTCGCCGCCGGGGCGCCGCCGTCGCCGAGGAGACACAGGTCGTCGAGGCCGCCGCCGAGGATGAGGAGCCGGAGGAGACCGCCGCCGAGGACCTCGCCGAGGGCGAGGGTGAGGGCGAAGAGCCGGACGAGACCGAAGAGGCCGAGGGCACCGAGGAGTCCGGCTCGCGTCGCCGTCGTCGCCGGGGCGGCCGTCGCCGTCGCCGGGGTGACGCCGCCGACGGCGAGGGCGCGGACGCCGAGGCCGACGAGCTGGCCGCCGAACAGGCCGAGCAGGACGCCGAGGACACCGCCGAGCAGGAGGAAGAGGACGCCGACGAGGCTCGCGACGAGGCCGGAGGCTCCTCCAGCAGCCGCCGTCGCAGGCGCCGTCGCCGCCGTGCCGGTGACACCACCGCCGACACCGAGCCCGACGAGGGCGACCCGGAGCGCACGGTCGTCAAGGTCCGCGAGCCCCGCAAGCCCAGCGAGCCCTCCGACGAGGTGCAGTCCATCAAGGGCTCGACCCGTCTGGAGGCCAAGAAGCAGCGCCGCCGTGAGGGCCGTGAGCAGGGCCGCCGACGCGTCCCGATCATCACCGAGGCCGAGTTCCTGGCCCGCCGCGAGGCCGTCGAGCGCGTGATGATCGTGCGCCAGCACGGCGAGCGCACGCAGATCGGCGTGCTCGAGGACGGCGTGCTCGTCGAGCACTACGTCAACAAGGAGCAGTCGACCTCGTACGTCGGCAACGTGTACCTGGGCAAGGTCCAGAACGTGCTGCCGTCGATGGAGGCCGCCTTCATCGACATCGGCAAGGGCCGCAACGCCGTCCTGTACGCCGGTGAGGTCAACTTCGAGGCGCTGGGCATGGCCAACGGGCCGCGCCGCATCGAGGCCGCCCTCAAGTCCGGCCAGTCCGTGCTCGTCCAGGTCACCAAGGACCCGATCGGGCACAAGGGCGCGCGTCTGACCAGCCAGGTCTCCCTCCCGGGTCGCTACCTGGTGTACGTCCCCGAGGGCTCGATGACCGGCATCAGCCGCAAGCTGCCCGACACCGAGCGGGCCCGGCTGAAGACCATCCTCAAGAAGATCGTCCCCGAGGACGCGGGCGTCATCGTGCGCACCGCCGCCGAGGGCGCGAGCGAGGAGGAGCTGCGCCGGGACGTCGAGCGGCTGCAGGCGCAGTGGGAGGACATCCAGAAGAAGGCCAAGAACGGCAACGCGCCGACGCTGCTGTACGGCGAGCCGGACATGACCGTCCGGGTCGTCCGCGACATCTTCAACGAGGACTTCTCCAAGGTCGTCGTCAGCGGCGACGACGCCTGGTCGACCATCCACGGGTACGTCTCGCACGTCGCCCCGGACCTCGCCGACCGGCTGTCCAAGTGGACCTCCGAGGTCGACGTCTTCGCCACGTACCGCATCGACGAGCAGCTGTCCAAGGCCCTGGACCGCAAGGTCTGGCTGCCCAGCGGCGGCTCGCTGGTGATCGACCGGACCGAGGCGATGGTCGTCGTCGACGTCAACACCGGCAAGTTCACCGGCCAGGGCGGCAACCTGGAGGAGACGGTCACCAGGAACAACCTGGAGGCGGCCGAGGAGATCGTGCGCCAGCTGCGGCTGCGCGACCTCGGCGGCATCATCGTCATCGACTTCATCGACATGGTCCTGGAGTCGAACCGCGACCTGGTGCTGCGGCGCCTGCTGGAGTGCCTGGGCCGCGACCGTACGAAGCACCAGGTCGCCGAGGTGACCTCGCTGGGCCTGGTCCAGATGACCCGCAAGCGGGTCGGCCAGGGCCTGCTGGAGTCCTTCTCCGAGACCTGCGTCCACTGCAACGGCCGTGGCGTCATCGTGCACATGGAGCAGCCGACCGCCGTCGGCGGCGGCGGTGGCGGCAAGCGCAAGAAGCGCGGGCGTGGCGGTGACGGGCAGGTGCACGAGCACGAGGCCGCCGCCGTGGCCGTGGAGACCGGCGAGGCCGTCGAGCCGGAGACCGAGACGTCCGCCGAGGTGGCCGCCGAGGTCGCCGAGCCGGTCGCGCTGCCCGCGCCCGACTTCGCGCCGGACGAGGAGCTGTACAGCAGCATCGCCGAGGCGGAGGCGGCGGCCGGTCGTGGCCGCGGCCGTCGCCGCGCGAGCCGTCGGGTCTCGGCACCGGCCGGTGCGCCGAAGGCGGAGAGCAGGAAGGCCGAGAGCCGGAAGGCCGCACAGGCCGCCGAGACGGTCACGGTGCCGACGGCTCAGGCCGTCACGCCCGCCGAGGAGATCGCGCGTCCCGTGCAGCCGGAGACGGCCGCCGAGGTGCCGGTCGAGCCGGTCGCCCCGGAGGAGCCGGTGATCGCCCCGGAGACCGCCGTCGAGGAGGCCGCTCCCCAGGGCCGTACGCGTCGCCGTGCGACCCGGAAGGTGTCGGCGCCTGCCGGTTCCCCGGCGGGCGCGGAGGCGGCCGTGGTGACGGTCGCCGAGACCGCGCCCGAGGCACCGGTGGAGCAGCCCGCGGCCGAGGCCCCGGCCCCGGCCGAGGAGGCGCCCGCCGAGAGCGCCGCCCCGGCCCGCCCGCGGCGCCGCGCCGTGCGCAAGGCCACCGCGCCGACCACCTCCGAGGAGACGGCCGTCGTGGTCGTCCCGGCCACCGCGCCGGAGGCGGCTGCCGCTGAGGCGCCCGCTGCCGAGGAGACGGCGGAGGAGGCCGCGCCGGCCAAGAAGACCGCCCGCAAGGTGGCCAAGAAGGCCACGGCGAAGAAGGCGGCCACCAAGAAGACCGCGGCCAAGAAGACGGTCGCCAAGAAGACGACGGCCAAGAAGGCGGCCAAGACCGTCAAGACGGCCGCCGCGAAGTCGACGGCGAAGAAGACCACCACGGTCACCGCCGCCACCGACGAGGGCTGACGAGGCCCGACGGGGTGTGCGGCCGGTTCATGTGACCGGCCGCATACCCCGGGGGCCCGGCCCGGTTTGACCCCTTAGGCGGTGGCCCCGTAACCTTGACCGTCGGCGTGTCCACTGAACACGTCACATCCCCGTAAACCTCTTCCTCCCGGGCACAGGGTGGGCCGGGAGAGGTCGCCCATGTCGTTTCTGGGTGGCTGGCCTTCGGGGGTGCCGTTTCTTCGAGCGAAAGAGAGATCCGCGTGTACGCCATCGTGCGCAGCGGTGGTCGCCAGCACAAGGTTGCTGTCGGCGACATCGTTGAGGTTGACAAGATTTCCACTGCCCAGGTTGGCGACACGGTCGAGCTCTCGACCCTGCTCGTTGTCGACGGCGACGCTGTGACCAGCGACCCGTGGGTGCTGGCCGGCATCAAGGTCCAGGCCGAGGTCGTGGACCACCACAAGGGCCAGAAGATCGACATTCTGCGCTACAAGAACAAGACCGGCTACCGCCGTCGTCAGGGCCACCGCCAGCAGTACACGGCGATCAAGGTCACGTCGATCCCCGCGGCTGCGAAGTAAGGGACTGAGGAGACATGGCACACAAGAAGGGCGCATCGTCCACCCGGAACGGTCGCGACTCCAACGCCCAGCGGCTCGGCGTGAAGCGCTTCGGCGGTCAGGTCGTCAACGCGGGTGAGATCCTGGTCCGCCAGCGCGGCACCCACTTCCACCCGGGCGCCGGCGTCGGCCGTGGCGGCGACGACACGCTGTTCGCGCTGCAGACCGGTGCGGTGGAGTTCGGTACCCACCGTGGCCGCAAGGTCGTGAACATCGTTCCGGTCGCCTGAATCGCCTGATTCACGGCTTCGACCGAACGACTCGTTCGATCCTTTCGCGAGGCGGACCTCACTTCCCGGTCGGGAAGGCGGGTCCGCCTTTCGCGTGTTGACATTGGTAATACCCGCAAGTTTCTGGAGGCACTGAACCATGACCACCTTCGTGGACCGCGTCGAACTGCACGTCGCCGCGGGTAACGGGGGCCACGGCTGTGCCTCCGTCCACCGCGAGAAGTTCAAGCCGCTCGGCGGCCCGGACGGCGGCAACGGCGGCCGTGGCGGTGACGTCATCCTGACCGTGGACCAGTCGATCACCACGCTGCTGGACTACCACCACTCCCCGCACCGCAAAGCCACCAACGGCAAGCCCGGCGAGGGCGGCAACCGCTCCGGGAAGGACGGCGAGGACCTGGTCCTGCCGGTGCCGGACGGCACGGTCGTCCTGGACAAGGCCGGCAACGTGCTCGCCGATCTGGTCGGCCACGGCACCTCGTACATCGCCGCGCAGGGCGGCCGGGGCGGCCTCGGCAACGCGGCGCTGGCGAGCGCCCGCCGCAAGGCGCCCGGCTTCGCACTGCTGGGTGTGCCCGGGGACCTGCAGGACATCGTCCTGGAGCTGAAGACCGTCGCCGATGTGGCGCTCGTCGGCTACCCGAGCGCGGGCAAGTCCTCGCTGATCTCGGTGCTCAGCGCGGCCAAGCCGAAGATCGCGGACTACCCCTTCACGACCCTCGTGCCCAACCTGGGTGTGGTGACGGCCGGTTCGACCGTCTACACCATCGCCGACGTGCCCGGTCTGATCCCGGGCGCCAGCCAGGGCAAGGGCCTGGGCCTGGAGTTCCTGCGGCACGTGGAGCGGTGCAGCGTGCTGGTGCACGTGCTGGACACCGCGACCCTGGAGTCCGAGCGTGACCCGGTCTCCGACCTCGACATCATCGAGGAGGAGCTGCGGCAGTACGGCGGTCTCGACAACCGTCCCCGGATCGTCGTCCTGAACAAGGTCGACGTGCCGGACGGAAAGGACCTCGCCGAGATGGTCCGCCCCGACCTGGAGGCGCGCGGCTACCACGTCTTCGAGGTGTCGGCGGTGGCGCACATCGGGCTGCGAGAACTGTCGTTCGCCCTCGGTGAGCTGGTCGGCCGGGCGCGTGCCGCGAAGCCGAAGGAGGAGGCGACGCGGATCGTCATCCGGCCCAAGGCCGTCGACGACGCGGGCTTCACGGTCACCCGCGAGGAGCTCGACGGCGAGCCGCTGTTCCGAGTGCGCGGCGAGAAGCCGGAGCGCTGGGTGCGGCAGACCGACTTCAACAACGACGAGGCCGTCGGCTACCTCGCCGACCGGCTCAACCGCCTCGGTGTCGAGGAGCGGCTGATGAAGACGGGCGCCCGGTCCGGCGACGGCGTCGCCATCGGACCCGAGGACAACGCGGTCGTCTTCGACTGGGAGCCGACGGTCATGGCGGGCGCGGAGATGCTCGGTCGCCGTGGCGAGGACCACCGCCTGGAGGCGCCCCGTCCTGCCACGCAGCGGCGCCGGGACCGGCAGGCCGAACGCGACGAAGCCGGCCGGGAGTTCGACGACTTCGAGCCCTTCTAACCCAGGCGCCCTCTCCCGTACCGGACAGGGCAGCGGCAACGTGAGAGGGCGGGCCGGAGGAAATCCTCCGGCCCGCCCTCTCACGTTCTCGGCGTCGGCGTCAGCTGTTGTCGTCCGCCAGCTCCTGGCCGACATAACTGCGGAGCCAGGTCCGGAAGTCCGGTCCCAGGTCTTCACGTTCGCACGCCAGTCGGACAATGGCACGCAGATAGTCGCCACGGTCGCCGGTGTCGTAGCGTCGGCCCTTGAACACGACACCGTGCACGGGGCCGCCGGCCTTCTCGTCCTGGGCGAGCTGCTGGAGGGCGTCGGTGAGCTG
>NZ_JBEXYL010000176.1:0-9905 GCF_040630895.1 Streptomyces sp. NPDC005728 | reverse complement strand
GACATCGGCTACCTCAGCGATCCGCACATCAAGGCCACGCTGACCAACGTGCGCCGGGCCTGGCTCGAGGGACACGAGATCGGCACCCACTTCAACGGGCACTTCTGCGCCGGCAGCGGCACGGTCGGCAACTGGACCCCGCAGCAGTGGGAGAGCGAGATCCGGCAGGCCAAGGCGTTCGTGAAGGAGTGGCGGACCAACAGCGGCTGGACCGACCTGCCCTCCCTGCCCTTCGACTACGACAAGGAGCTGGTCGGCGGCCGCACCCCCTGTCTGCTCGGCCAGAACAACCTGCTGCCCACCGCCCGCAAGCTGGGCTGGCGCTACGACGCGTCCTCGCCGGGCGGGCGTCAGGTGTGGCCCCTGAAGCGGCTGGGGATCTGGGACCTGCCGTTGCAGCAGATACCTTTCCCCGGACGTTCCTTCGAGGTCCTGTCCATGGACTACAACATGCTCGCCAACCAGTCGGTCAACTCGACCAAGGCGCCCGCATACAACTACCCGGGCTGGCGGAAGCAGTCCGCGCAGGCGTACATCCAGGGATTTGAGCGGGCATACAGGACAAACCGGGCGCCGTTCTTCATCGGCAACCACTTCGAGCAGTGGAACGGCGGCATCTACATGGACTCCGTCGAGGAGGCCTTCAAGCACATCGCGCGCGAGAAGGAGAAGGGTGCGGACGTGCGCATGGTCTCCTTCCGGCAGTTCGTGGACTGGATGGACGTCCAGAAGCCCGAGGTGCTCGCCAAGCTGCGCACGCTGGAGGTCGGGCAGCAGCCGGCCGGCGGCTGGAAGGGCTTCCTGCGGGACACCGGCTCGGCCTCCTCGAACGCCGCCTGACGTGCCGTCGGGGAGTCGTCTGAAATGTCCGGAGTAAATACCTCCTGAAATGGGGTTTTCCGCCCGCCAGGGGGGCGCGCGAGATCCCCGGAACGGGCATGCGAAACTTTTCACATGAGTACCCGTAGCCGCGCCGCTCTGCTTGGCGCCGTGGCCGCCGCGGCGGCCCTGACCCTGTCCGCGTGCGGCAACGGCGGCACCTCCGGCGGGGGCGGCAACACCAACTTCGTCACCGGCAACAACGGCGTCGACACCGTCCCGCAGGGCAAGCGGGCCACGGCGCCCGACCTGTCCGGCAAGACCATCGACGGCAAGTCCCTGGACGTCGCCGACTACAAGGGCCAGGTCGTCGTGATCAACGTCTGGGGCTCGTGGTGCGGGCCGTGCCGGGAGGAGGCCAAGTACTTCTCCAAGGTCTCCGAGGAGTACAAGGGCAAGGGCGTCCAGTTCGTCGGCATCAACACCCGCGACACCAGCACCACCCCCGCGCTCGCCTTCGAGAAGGAGCACGGGGTCAGCTACCCGAGCCTGTACGACCCGACGGGCAAGCTGATGCTCCGCTTCCAGAAGGGCACGCTCAACCCGCAGCTGATCCCTTCCACGCTCATCATCGACAAGCACGGCAAGGTCGCCGCGCGGGCGCTCGAGGGGCTCGACGACACCAGCCTGCTGAAGATGTTCAAGCCGGTCCTCGCGGAGAAGTGACGTGAGCGCACTCCTCACGCTCGCCGCGGAGAACCAGACCGTGAAGAGCGGCGCGCTGCTGATCGCCCTGCCGATCGCCCTGCTCGCCGGACTCGTCTCGTTCTTCTCGCCCTGCGTGCTCCCCCTGGTCCCCGGCTACCTGTCCTACGTCACCGGAGTCGCCGGCACGGACCTGGCCGAGGCCAGACGGGGGCGCATGGTCGCCGGAGCCTCCCTGTTCGTGCTCGGCTTCAGCGCCGTGTTCGTCTCCGGCGGGGCGCTGTTCGGCTTCTTCGGCTGGACGCTGCAGGAGCACAAGGACGTGCTGACCCAGGTGCTCGGCGTGCTCATGATCCTCATGGGCGCGTTCTTCATGGGCCTGATGCCCTGGTTCACCCAGCGCGAGTTCCGCTTCCACAAGCGGCCGACGACCGGCCTACTGGGCGCGCCGATACTCGGCGCCCTGTTCGGCATCGGCTGGACGCCGTGCATCGGCCCGACCCTCGGGGCGGTGAACACCCTCTCCATCCACGAGTCGAGCGCCGGGCGCGGGGCTGTGCTGATGGTCGCGTACTGTCTCGGCCTCGGCGTGCCCTTCGTCCTCACCGCGGTCGCCTTCCGCAAGGCGCTCGGTGCCTTCGGCTGGGTCAAGCGCCACTATGTCTGGGTGATGCGCATCGGCGGCACGATGATGATCGTGACCGGTGCGCTGCTGCTGACCGGGGCCTGGGACAGCCTCGTGCAGGAAATGCAGGGCTGGTCCGACGGCTTCACTGTGGGGATCTGATCGATGAGCAAGACCGAAACCGACAAGAGCCAGGACCAGGAGGACCTGGGCGCGGCCGGCTCCCAGCTGTCCACCGCCCCGCGGGAGGAACTGGCCGCCGTGCCCGGCCTGGGTGTCGTCGGCTGGGTCCGCTGGTTCTGGCGGCAGCTGACCTCGATGCGGGTCGCGCTGCTGCTGCTCCTGCTGCTCTCGCTCGGCGCGATCCCCGGCTCGCTGATCCCGCAGAGCGGGGCCGACATCACCAAGGTCGACGACTTCCGCAAGACCCACGAGACGCTCGCGCCGATCTACGACAAGCTCGGTCTCTTCCACGTCTACAGCTCGGTGTGGTTCTCCGCGATCTACATCCTGCTGTTCGTCTCCCTCATCGGCTGCATCGTCCCGCGCACCTGGCAGTTCGTCGGCCAGCTGCGCGGCCGCCCGCCGGGCGCGCCCAAGCGGCTGACCCGGCTGCCCGCCTACACCACCTGGCGCACCACGGCCGAGCCTGAGCAGGTCCGTGAGGCCGCGCTCGCGCTGCTGAAGAAGCGCCGCTTCCGCGCCCACCTCGCCGGTGACGCGGTCGCCGCCGAGAAGGGGTACGTGCGGGAGCTGGGCAACCTGGCCTTCCACATCGCGCTGATCGTGCTGCTGGTCGCCTTCGCCTCGGGCCAGATGTTCAAGTCGGACGGCACCAAGCTGATGGTGGAGGGCGACGGCTTCTCCAACGCGCTGCCGATGTACGACGACTTCAAGTCCGGCAGCATGTTCCAGAACGACGACCTCGTGCCGTTCAGCTTCGACCTGAAGGACTTCCGGGGCACCTACGAGACCAGTGGCCCCAACCGCGGCACCCCGCGCACCTACGAAGCGAAGATCGCCTACAGCGAGGGTGCGTACGGCAAGGAGAAGCCGGCCACCATCAAGGTCAACCAGCCGCTGACGATCGGCGACTCCAAGGTCTACCTCGTCAGTCACGGCTACGCGCCCGTCGTCACCGTCCGCGACGGCCGGGGCACGATCGTCTACCAGGACGCCGTCCCGCTGCTGCCGCTCGACGGCAACGTCACGTCCAACGGCGTGATCAAGGTGATGGACGGCTACCGCGACGGCAAGGGCAAGAAGGATCAGCTCGGCTTCCAGGCCTTCTTCGTGCCGACGTTCGACGCGAAGAGCGGCACGATGCTGTCGCAGTTCCCGGCGCTGGTGAACCCGCTCCTCGCGGTGAACGCCTACCACGGCGATCTGGGCGTCGACGCGGGCCTTCCGCAGAGCGTGTACCAGCTCGACACGAAGCACATGAAGCAGTTCAAGGACGCCCAGGGCAAGCAGCTGAAGAAGCTGCTCAAGCCGGGCGACACCATGCAGCTGCCGAACGGCGCCGGGTCCATCACCTTCGAGAAGGACGTCAAGGAGTGGGCCGGCTTCGAGATCGTCCAGGAGCCGGGCGGCGGCTGGGCGCTCGGCGGTGCATTCGCGGCGATCTTCGGCCTGGCCGGCTCCCTGTTCATCCAGCGCCGCCGCGTGTGGGTGCGGGCGGTGCGCGGCGCCGACGGCGTCACGGTCGTCGAGATGGCCGGGCTCGGCCGCAGCGAGTCCGCCAAGGTGCCCGAGGAGCTGGGCGACCTCGCCGGAATCCTCTACGACCAGGCGCCGGGGGCACCCGACCCCGACGACTCTTCAGCATCCAACGAAGCATCCCCCGACTCCCAAGTCGTACCTGCCGAAGGGGCTGAGAAGTGACTCTCGCCGCCGCAACCGATCTCGCCGTAGCGACCAACGAACACCTGGCGAGTATCAGCAACACGCTCATCTACTCCTCGATGGCCGTCTACACCCTGGCCTTCTTCGCGTACATCGCCGAATGGCTCCTCGGCAGCCGCAGCAAGGTCGGCCGCACGGCCGCCGCGCTCACGGCCGACGGAGCACAGAAGGCGGGGCCGCCCGCCGTCGCCGTGAAGCAGGCCGGGGGGACCGCCGTACTGGAGCGGCCCAAGGTCGTGGTGCGCTCCGCGTCCGGCGCGCGGGACGTGCCGGACGGGCCCGGTGCGCACGGCGGCGACGAGCAGGGCGACCTCTACGGGCGTATCGCCATCTCGCTCACCGTGCTCGCGTTCCTGGTGGAGCTGGCCGGGGTCGTCTCCCGCGCTGCCTCCGTGGAGCGGGCGCCGTGGGGCAACATGTACGAGTTCAACATCACCTTCTCCACGGTCGCCGTCGGTGTGTACCTCGGGCTGCTGGCCCTGAAGAAGAACGTGCGCTGGCTCGGGCTGTTCCTGATCACCTCGGTCCTCCTCGACCTCGGTCTCGCGGTCACCGTCCTGTACACCGCCAGTGACCAGCTGGTTCCGGCCCTGCACTCGTACTGGCTGTACATCCACGTCTCCACCGCGATCTTCTGCGGCGCGGTCTTCTACGTCGGCGCGGTCGCCACGATCCTGTACCTGTTCAAGGACGCGTACGAGAACAAGCTGCAGTCCGGCGGCAAGCCCGGCAGCTTCGCGACCTCGGTGCTGGAGCGGCTGCCCGCCTCCGCCTCGCTGGACAAGTTCGCCTACCGGGTCAACGCGGCCGTCTTCCCGCTGTGGACGTTCACGATCATCGCGGGCGCGATCTGGGCGGGCGACGCCTGGGGCCGGTACTGGAACTGGGACCCCAAGGAGACCTGGTCCTTCATCACCTGGGTCGCCTACGCCTGCTACCTGCACGCCCGGGCCACGGCCGGCTGGAAGGGCCGCAAGGCCGCCTACCTGGCGTTGATCGCCTTCGGCTGCTGGCTGTTCAACTACTACGGCGTCAACATCTTCGTGAGCGGCAAGCACTCCTACGCGGGCGTCTGACCGGCTGGTCGGAGACACTGGTGTCATGAGCGGTTCCATCGAACAGGGCACCAGCCAGACCCACGGGAACACGCACATACTCCACTTCCTGGTGCGGATCCCGCGGCGCATGGAGGAGGTCTGGGCGGCGGTGGCCACCCCCGAGGGGCTCGGGGGCTGGTTCACCGCCGTCGACGTGCTCGAACCCCGGCTGGGCGGCGCAGTCACCCTGCGCGACCTGGGCGGCGGCCGGGTGACGGCATGGGACGTCGACCGGGTGGCGGAGTACACGGTGGAAGGCGGCGGCCGGATCCGGTTCCACCTGGAACGGGACGGGGAGACGGGGTGCGTGCTGCGCTTCACCCATGAGTTCAAGGGGGAGCGGGAGTCGGAGGCCGACTGGCACTCCCGATTCGAACGCCTTGTCGAGGGACTGGAGCCCTCCCAGACCTAGGGCCTGATCCGCCGGACAGGCCCTACGACGGCGGCAGGCACTCCTTCGCCGGCGGCTTCCCCTCAGGCCAGGCGATCCGTACGAACCGTGAGCCGCCGTCCGGTGTCAGCTCCACGATCGGCACGGCCTTGTCGTACGGGTTGCCGTGCACGTCCAGGCAGATCCAGCCGCTCGCCCCGCTCACCCTGAGCGAGCCCTTGACCTGCGGCCACTGGAGGCCGACGTCCGCGAGTGCCGGGAAGCTCCGCCCGTCCGGCACCGCCTCGCGGATGCCGTGCACCGCCAGCTGCAGGGCGTCGTAGCCGATGATCAGCTGGCCGTCCTCCAGGGCGACCTTGCCGATCGGCCCGGACGGTGCCCGCCCGGCGGCCGTCACCAGCCGCTGCAGCAACCTGAAGTCCGCCGCCGAGCCGCCGGTCTTCGCCGGGTCCTCGGTCCAGGCGTCCGGGTGGGCGAGGGAGGTGTAGCGGACGGAGAGCCTGTGGCGCAGGGCGTCGCGGTCCAGGTCGCTCTCATGGGTCAGGTACGAGGCCTCGTCGCCGGTCAGCACCGTGAACTTCCGGTCCTGGCAGCCGCGTCCGCCCAGCGCGTTGATGAACTGCCGCAGCTGGGTGTGGCGTCCCGCGAACAGGATCGTGTCCGTCCCCGGCGAGGTGTCGCACACCAGGTGCGTGATCTGCCGGAAGGTGTTCGCGGTCGTGCCCTCCTGGCTGCGGTCGGCGGGCGGCGTGAACGGCTGCGGCTCGTACGGCGAGCCCTTGATCAGCGCCGCGAACGACTCCTGCAGCGTCCGGGTGTACGGGTCGCCGGGTTTGTCGTACACCAGCAGCGCCTTGCCCGCGCTCACCCTGGCGAAGGAGGCGAGCGCGCGGGCCTCGTCGGTGTTGGTCGGCGACACCCGGGCCAGGCCGGGGTAGGGGTCCTTGCCGCCCTGCCCGTTGGCCAGGTCGTCCGCGGTGATCGAGGAGCCCACCACCGGGATCCCCTGCCGGGTCAGCGCCTGGACGGCCTTCTTGTTGTTGTCGGTGCTCTGCCCGATGCCCGCCACGGCCCGCAGCCGGTCCGCGCTCTTCGTCATCCGGGCCAGCTGATCCACCGTCTGCTGCCAGTGGTCCCCGGTCGCGCCCGGGTTGGCGAGCACCAGCCGGATCGCGGGCGCCTCCCCGTTGGCGTCGTGATTGGCCTGGTACTGCGCCAGGTAGGCGCCCTGCAGCTGGTGCTGGATGTCGTTCAGGTTGGTCGGCGAGGCGGAGCTGTACGGGAGCATCAGCGCCACCGTCACGTAACCGCCCGGTTTGAGCCGGTCGTTCTCCCGCGCGATCGCCCGTACGACGTCCGTCAGCTGCGGGTGGCCGAAGTCGTACGTGCCCCTCGCCACGCCCACGCACTCGTTGCTGTCCGCCGGTCGGGCCACCCCCGGCGCACAGGACCGGTCCTCGTGCGCGAGCACGCGGACCGCGAACACCAGCCCCGCCACCAGGGCCGCCGTGACCAGCAGCGCCAGATAGCGGCGCAACGGGATCTCCCACACGCTCTCGCGCACCCATGTGCCCACGCCTCTGCGCGCCATCACGCCTCCCCGCTGCGGTCGTCCGGGCCGTCGTCCGTGTCCTCGGGGTCGTCGGGGTCGTCGGGTACGCCCATCGGGCGCCCGGCGAGCGCTGCTGCCGGCCAGTCCCGGGATGCCCGCCACAGCAGCGCGTTGCCCGCGGGCCGCAGGTTGGACAGCTGCTCCAGCTCGAAACGGAGCCGGTCGCACACCTTCGGGTCGGGCAGCACCAGCGGATCGCCCAGTTGCCACACCGCGTGCAGCAACCGCCGTATCCGCAGGTGCAGTACGGCGTCCGCGCCCGGCGGCGGCTGCCCGGCGTCCGTGCGGCCGAGCGCGACCGCGGCCCGCCGGTCGCCGCCCCCGGTGAAGTCTCGGCCCTCGGCGTCGTGCGCGTGGAAGTACGGTGCGGCCGCGACGAAGCGCAGGGTGCGCAGCCAGGCGCGGGTGTCCGCGGTCGGGAACGTGTCGCGCAGATGGGCGACCGCCGCCTCCGTGCTGCCCAGGGCGAGTTGGTGGTGGAGCCGGTAGCGGGCCTGCTCGGGGTCCGGGTAGTGCGCGGTCAGCGTCTCGTGGACCGCACTCCACGAGGCGTGGTCGGCGTCCCGCAGGTGCAGCCGGAGCAGCAGCAGGGTGCGGACGAAAGGGTCGCCGACGAACTGGCCCGGCACGGTCGGCAGCCCCTCCTCGGCCAGCCGGGACTGCAGGGCCCGTACGTCCGCCGGGCCGAAGGTGTCCGGAAGCAGGCCCGCGGCCAGGGTGCACGCCGAGTCGTGGTCGTGGGCGGCGGCCAGCACGGTCAGCTCGTCCAGGTACTCGGCCGGCACCAGTCGGTCCAGCAGCGCCTCATGGGCGGGCACGGCCGGCTGGTCCTCACCGGTCCGCACGTCCGCCATGAGCAGCTCGCCCAGCGAGGCGGCCCCGGGCAGGTTCTGTGCGGCGGACTCGGCGAGCAGGACGATGCCCAGCGGATTGCCGCCGGTCAACCGGTGCGTGGCGTGCGGCAGTTGGGGCGGAACCGGGGTGTCGTCGCAGACCGCGCCGACGATGTGCAGGGTGTCGTCCGGGCTCAGCGGGGGGAGCGCGACGAGCAGCGCCCGCGAGGAGGGAGCCGCGTCCGGTGTCCAGTCGCTGCGCCGGGCCACCTCGGGCAGCTCCCGCCGGACCGCGCTGCGCAGCTGCGCCCGGCCCTCGCCACGCCGGGCCGCGACGAAGGCCACCTGGTCCGCGATGCCCTCGGCGCGGTCGCGCAGCACGGCCTCCACGAGTCCGGGTCCCGGCGCGGTCTGCGCGTCGTCGATCAGCACCAGGGGCCGGCCGAGGCGCTGCATGCGCGGCAGTACCCCCGCATACGCCTCCGTCAGGTCGGCCAGCAGCGCCCGCACCAGATACCGCTCGGCGTGCTCCCGGGAGGTGCCGCCCGCCCGGAAGTGCCCCGACAGCAGGATGAGCCCGCGCTGGGCGTGGCCGCCCGCGTTCGGGTACGTCCGGTACCACACCGACGCCTTCTGGTGCCGCCGGCTGGTGAAGCCCTCGGCGACGGACTCCAGGGTCGCCTCGATCGCGCCGGACAGCAGCGGCCCGGTACCGGTGGCCGCTGCGACCACCTTGGCCGCCACCTTCCCGGCCCAGCGCCCGGCCAGCCCGCTGATCCACGAGCCGCTCTCGTTCAGCAGCAGGATCCGCTCGACCTCCCGGCGGATCCGCTCGGAGTCGGCATCGCCCCAGCCGCTCGCGGCCACCGCCACCAGGCCCGACATCAGCCGTGGGAAGGTGATCCGCCCGGCGCCCGTCACCGGCGCGGCCAGCTGCTCGGCGATCACCAGCAGCGCCTGCGCCACCGGCGACCACGACTCGGCGGGCCGCTCCGGGGGCGGCCCCGCGAACTGCGCCTCGGCGCAGTCGATCAGCGCCACCGGTGTGTGCCCCTTGTAGGCGTCCCGTAACTCGGCCAGCACCGCGGTCTTGCCGAGACCGCGGGCACCGGTGAGCACCACGAAGGGCAGCTCGCCCGGGTGCTCGTACGGATGACTGCGGTGCTGGTGGGGGCGCAGCCCCAGGAGCCGGGGCGCGAGACCGGCCGGATCGATGTCGAACAGCGCTCCTCGCCCGTGCAACCGTCTGTGCACCGCATTCCCCCCTCAACAGCAGTGTAGAAAGGGGGAGTTGCTTCGGGCCAGGGTCAGTGATGTCCGTTGGGTTACGAAATTGGCCTACGAATTCGGGTTTACGTCACGGTGGCCGCGATCAGATCCCTCAGCCGCTCGACGTACAGCCGCATGTTCTTGGCGGCCACGTCGGTGTCCGGGTAGCGGCTCGCCAGCCACAGGCCGTCGTGCAGCCGGTTGACCCACACGCACACCTGGTCGCCGTACGACACCCGCAGCAGTCCGTACGCCTTCTGCTCGGCCCACCGGTCGGCGCCGGGGATGCCCCGGGCGTCGACGAACGAGACGATCGAGTACAGGTCGGGGGAGGTCGGACGGAAGTCCGCGCCGAGCAGGCTCAGCACCCGGGCCAGCGGCATCCTGGACAGGGGCCGGCTGGCCTGCAGTTCGCCGCGCACGACCCGCAGGGTGCCCGGCAGGTCGGACGTCCCGGCCACCGGCACCTCGATCGGGGCGCCGCCCACGAACCAGCCCACCGAGTCGCTCCACCGGGACTTCACCCGGGTGTGGAACGGCACCACCGTCCGGTAGACGGACTGCCCGCCGAGTTCGTGGACGATCAGACCCGTGGCCGCCAGCATGCCGACCAGGCTGCCGCCGTAGGGCCGGCAGTACGCCTCGAAGG
>NZ_JBEXYL010000175.1:0-10225 GCF_040630895.1 Streptomyces sp. NPDC005728 | reverse complement strand
CCGCGTTCGTGGCCGGGCAGATGCGTACCCTGCGTGGGCCGCTGCGCGTCCTGTGGCTGCGCCGTCTGATCGTGACGTGGCTGATGGATACGGTGAACATCCTCTCCACCTACCTCACCGCTCCCGTCGCGCTGCCGCTGCCCGAGCACGCCCGAGCCGTCATCGACCGGGCCGAGGCCCTGTGCACGCTGCTGGACCTGGTCAGTGCCCCTCTCGCGGCCGGAGCCGATCCGGATGCAGCCTGGCGGCTTGCCCTGCGGACTGTGCCCCGGGCGGCGGCCCGGTGACCGGCCACGCGGTCGGCATCGTCGGAGCCGGCGCCATCGGTCAGACCGTCGCCGCGCTCCTCGTCGGCGAGCCCTGGTGTGACCGGCTGCTGATCACCTCCCGAACGGGCGAGAGTGCCGCTGGTCTGGTCGCTGATCTGGATGACATGGCCCACGTCGGCGGCATCGGTACTCGCGCGCAGGTGGTCACCGCCGCTGAGCTGGACCAGGCGGACGCCGTGGTGATGTGCCCCCGTGCCCCATTCACCAACACGGCGACGAGCAACGTGCGTTTGGCCGGACTCGCCGCGAACGCTCCCCTGATCGCCGAACTCGGCCGCACCCTGACCGGCTACACGCGCCCCGTGGTCATGGTGACCAACCCCGTGGACGTCCTCGCCCGCCAGTTCGCCACGATCAGCGGCGCCCCCACCTACGGCATCGGGTCGGCGACCGACACCGCCCGCTACCGCGCCGCGCTCGCCGCCCATCACCGCGTGCCCGTCGAAGCGGTGGACGGGTACGTGATCGGCGAACACGGAGACGGGGCGGTCATCTGCGCCTCAACCACCACCGTGCACGGCGCCCCGTGCACGGTGCCCCTGGACCTGGTCCGCGCCGAACTCACCGACCGCCCGCGCCGGATCAACGCCGGGATCGGCCGCACTCGCCACGGACCTGCGGCCGCCGTCCTCTCCGCGCTCCGGCATCTCCTCGCCGAGCAGGACGGAACCGACGTGCTGTCCGTCAACCGCGGCGGCGTGTGGCTCGGAATCCGGTTGCGCATCAGCGCCGGCCAGCCGACCGTGCACCCGCTGACGCTGGATGAGGCCGAGACCGCCCAACTCCTCGCCGCCCGAACCAAACTCACCACCGCCTATCAGCAGATCGCACACGAAGAAGGAGCCCGCTCGTGCCTTTGAGCGCAACCCGTATCCAGGCCGACACCGCCACCGTCACGGTCGCCAGCCAGACTGAGGCGGTCACCGACTGGTCCGCCCGCTACTTCGGCCCCTGGTGGAACGCCTGTGCCGACGCCGCCCCGGGACCCGGCTCCCTCGCCGACGGCGGCGGCCTGGTCCTCGCCGACGTCGACCCGGGCCGCATGGACGACATCACCACCCTCATCACGGACTACGGCCACCAAGAGACCACCTACGCGAACACACGCACCCTCGTCTCCCGCCAGGACGGCATCACCTACGCCGTGCAGCCCGGCGAGCGAATCGGCTACCAGGCCGACGCCCGACGCCTGGTCATCGTCGGCGACGAGCCCGAACCGGTCGCCGTCGCCGCCGCCCGCCTGGCCCGCGAACTCGTCCGCGGACAGCTCATCGCCGGCGGCTGGACCGTCCTGCACGCCTCCGCCGCCACACTGGGCGGGGACGCTGTCCTGACCCTGGGCGACAAGGGAGCCGGCAAGACCACCACCGGCCTCCTCCTCGCCCTGCGCGGGTGGGGGCTGCTGGCCAACGACCGCGTCTTCGTCCGCCCCGAGGCCGACGGCCGCGTGCGGGTGCTGCCGTGGCCGTCGGCCGCCGCGCTCGGCCTCCTCGATGCGACCGGCCTGTACGACCAGGTACGGGAAAGGATTCTCGCCGGCGGACAGCTCCACCCCACCCAGCACCCCACGGTGACCCGCGCCCTCATGGACGGCCGCCGCGAGCCGCTGTGGCGCGAGGACGGCAAGGAGCTCAAGCCCCAGCTCTTCCCCGACCAACTCGCGTCCTGGCTCGGCCTCACCCTGACCACCCAAGCCCACGCAGCCGGACTCCTCTTCCCCACCATGGACCCCGAAGCGACCCCCGCCCTTGCCGACAACGACCGGCACCTCACCGGCGCGGACATCTTCAACGACCAGACCGAGGACCGCTACCCCGACATCTTCGGCCTGCTCCCCACCACCGCAACCAGCACGCAGGCCCTGACAGAGCACCTGTCCCGGCTGCCGCGCCGGTCGCTGATCCTCAGCCACGACACCGACGCGTCCACATCACTGCTGACCAAGACCGCCGAGGAGATCATCACCGCCCCCTGATCAGGCCGCCCAGGCCGCGTCGGAGACGGCCGATCACCGGCACCCGGCCGCAGCCATGTCCTCGGTCCGACTGCTCGCGCGGATGACGCCGGACCACCGCAACGGCATCCCCCGGCAGTCCGACGGCTCGGTCGGCTGGAGCTTGCCCGGCGCGTCTGCGCGTGTCTGGCCGGACGGCCGGATCGAGCTGCGCAGCACCACGGGCGCGGAGCTCGCCGGCCGCCTGGAGGACTCCGAGTGGGACCACTGGAAGGTGACCGCCGTAGCAGACGCAGGCCTGCGTCTGCTGTCCGACGGCACCGAGATCACCTTCAGTGGCACCACCGCCGATCAGAGCGACATGCCGGGCCATGACGTCAGCACTCATCACCCGGTCCAGGAGCACGGCAGCTGGCAGGCATCCCTGAGCGACGCCAACGGCGACTGTGGCGAGCTCTACGACTCCCACACGCGGAGCCTCCCGCACGAGGAGGACACGGGCGCACTGGTCGCCGCCATCCTCACCTGCGCCCGCGAGCACGGCGGCTCCGACCGAACCGTCGACCCCAACGACTGACCGACCCTGCGACGTTACCAGCGCGCCGAGCGCTGCCCCTCGGCCCGGCTTACACGTCCTCACCAGCAACTCCCTTGAAGGGAGCGTGACTTCGATGAGCCCCGCGATCCCCGTGCGCTGCCTTGCCCGCCCGCTGGCCGACGGACTGGTCGTGCCGTAGGTCTCCCTGATCCACAACGGGCACGCCGTCTTCGGCAGCCTTGACGCCGGCCGCGCCCACCGCGCCTTCCTGAACCGCCTGTGCCAGATCTGCTCCCAGCCCCTTGCGGAACGGTTCTTCGTAATCGTCCGCCCCGCCGACCAGCAGCAGCGCTACTCCCCCGAACCCGCGCTGCACCCGGAGTGCCAGCCCTACGCCGCAGCCCACTGCCCGATACTCAACGGCACCGCCACCCACTACCGCTCCCGCCCGGTGCTCGCATCCCATCCCGCGGCCCGCCCCTGAACCGACCCGTCCTGCCCGTGCCCCGAGCTCACTCCCAACAAAGGGCACACCACCCGCTGCGGACGACCCGCCGACCGGTACGAGGCATGGATGATCGCCGCCCGGAACTACCGGCTCGTCCCCCACCAGGACACGCCCGGCCTCCCGCTCGGGATCAGCCTGAACGTACCCATCCTGCGCAAGCGCACCCTGCGCGAAGCCGTCCTGCCCGCCGACCACGCCGCCCTGCTCGACCTGCTGCACACCGCCCTGGAACTGGAGCACCCCTAAGGACGACCTCCGCCAGCCCACCGCCACCTCCGAGTGCCTATGTACGGGAGAAG
This sequence comes from Streptomyces sp. NPDC005728, assembly GCF_040630895.1. Classification (NCBI taxonomy): domain Bacteria; kingdom Bacillati; phylum Actinomycetota; class Actinomycetes; order Kitasatosporales; family Streptomycetaceae; genus Streptomyces; species Streptomyces sp. NPDC005728. The sequence continues at coordinate 6,597 of NZ_JBEXYL010000175.1, read as the reverse complement.
AGGGAGTCATTTGTTGACGGCTTTGTCCTTTGACAATGAAGTCAGTCGAGAGGCGGGGGCTGAGCTTCGGCGACTGTCTTGAGTGACCAAGCCTCGGCTGGTCAGGGCGTGCGGGTCACTCGCCCTGGCCGGCGCTTCCGACCGGGCCGACCTTCACCGGGGAGCCGGAGCCGTCCGTGACCGGCAGCGTGGCGGCGCCCGGCCAGTGGAGGGTGACCGACTTCGTCTCGTTCGGCGGGGTCACCACCAGCGCCGTGACACGGACGCCGGAACCACCCGACTTGCTGAACGGGTATTCGATGGGGAAGTAGATCGACTTTCCGTTCTTGAGGATGCTCGAGCTGGTCTCCTGGCCAGTGCGCTTCGCGGACAGTGATCCCGCGTTGGTCTTCAGGTCGACGCCCGCGTATCCGGAAATCACGCAGTCCCGACCGCCACGGTTCTTCAGCTCTACCACGACGGTCCGGTCGGGGTCGCCGTCGATGGTGTTGTCCTGCGCCGTGATCTCCAGCTCGTCGGTGCGGCACCGGCCAACACTGCTGTTCTTGTTGGAGCCGGCCCCGGCACCCGTACGCGTCCCGCTGGAGCTCGTCCCGGTGGAGTCCTTCGCGCCGCCCGGATCCGAACTGCCCGAACCCGAACCGCCGCCCGAGGAAGGCGCGGTGGGCGCGGACGACGGTTCGCTCTGTCCCGCGCCGTCAGCACCGTTCTGGCAGGCTGTGAGCGAGAGACCGGCGGCAACGGCCAGGGCGGCGAAGGTGAGCTTGTGAGCGCGCATCGTTTCGTCCTCAGTATTGGTTGGCGGTGACGGCCGCTCGGTACGGGTCGGTACGAGCGAGTGTTTCTGACCAACCACCAGGACCGGCCCAGTCCATGCACCGTTCCGCACGGCCACCTCCCAGAACATTCCTGTTACACGCACAGCCAGACGGAACACGCGCCATCACCGGGCGCACCGCACCGGGGCGCGCCGCCGACCAGCCGGGACGGCGGTTCCCGCTACCGCTCCGCACTGTTCGCGGCCACAGCCTGCCTGGGACAGACCCGTAACCCGACGGACCGCAACCGATTGCCTGCTCCCCTCAACCCACCTCGCCCGTACACGGAGCAGCAGCCCGGCCACGCCGCCGGCCCCGCACGACTAGGTTCACTGGCAAGGAAGCCGAAACGACTGGGTTCGCCGTCAAGCGCCTCGATTGGATGGCAAGGGACAGGCTTTGGGAATCACTGCGTAGCCCGGTCACTGATCAATGTCGATGAGTTCGGGAGTCACCGTCACGGTCCGGTCGCCCTATGGCAGCTGAGCGACTGCACCGCCATGCCGCTCAACAGGGTCGGACCGCCGTTGGCGGCCGTGCGATACCGGGGGATAGTCTCGCACCCGCATTGATCAACAACCGACACTCAACAACGGGGACTCACAGGCATGTCGACGCCTCCGCCGCAGTACCAGAATCAGCCGCCGTACGGGCAGCCACAGCCGCCCTACGGATACCCGCAGCAGCCACAGCCACAGCCACAGGCCCCGTACGGACATCCCCAGCAACCGCAGCCTCCCCGTGGGCCGCAGCGACCGCAGCCGGGCGGTCTGGGGCGGATGCTGAGGTCCGCCGTCATCGTCATCGCGGTGTTCGGCGCCCTCGGCTACTGGGTCTGGGACTACAACACCGATCCCAACGGCGGCAAGGCGAAGAAGGAGGCCGAGGCGGCATCGCACAACCCCACCATCGGCGACTGCGTCAAGGTCGAGGACCCTCAGGGCAGTCCGGTTCCGACGGTCGTCGACTGCGACTCTCCCGAGGCCGAATACAAGATGGGCGACCTGGTGGTCGCGGGCCAGCAGTGCGGGTCCGAGTACGACTACGGCATCAAGGTCACCCGCCGGGGCCGCGGCTCCACGATGTGCTTCACCAAGCTCTGAGTCTCTGATCCCGTTCGCGGCCGCCGTTCGCAGAAGCGGGCGGCGGCCGTGCGAGCACCTCGGGCCAATCGGTCTCCCTCCCGCGGGACGTCCGGAGCGTCTCACCCGGTATGCCGTCGAGTAGCTCGGCGAGTTCCGTTGCCGTGTCGGGAGCGCCGGCCGGCCACCAGGCGCCGGACTTCAGTCGGAAGGGATGCCGATCCTCCAGAGCGGTCGCAGGCCGTGGCATTCGCACCAGTGCCGGTACTGGCGTTCGGCGGCCTCCCAGCCCTTCTTCGACGCCTCGGTCTCCTTCCGTGGCGCAACGTTCTCCGACGGCACGGTGACCTTCAATGGCGCGACGTTCTCCGGCGCCACGGTCGCCTTCGCCAGCGCGAAGTTCTCCGGCGGCACGGTCTCCTTCCGCAGTGCAGCGTTCGCCGGTGCCAGGGTCTCCTTCCGCGGCGCAACGCTCTCCGGTGCCAGGGTCCTGTTCAGCAACGCAACATTCTCCGCCGGCATGGTGGAGTGCAGCGGCACTAAATTCGCCGACGGCGAGGTCACGTTCCGCGGTGCAACCTTCTCTGGTGCCAGGGACCTGTTCAGCAACGCAACGTTCTCCGGCGCCACGGTCGACCTGTCGACTGCGAGGGGGCGACCGCCATCGGGGCTTGTGCCGGCGTCTGAGAAGCCCCTGCCCGACGGGCTGATCCTGTCTCCCGAGTGGTACCCCGCGAAGGCCTGAGGCGGGGAGCTAATACGGGAACCATGAGGCTGCACGACCAGACTGCCGACGGCTACGCCTACCGCGCCGAACTGACCGCGTACATCGACGAGCCGGTCCTGTCCGGGGACCCGGTCCTGCGCCACGAACTCGACCTGCCCGACAGCTGGTTCGCCACGATCCACACGACACTGTTGGCCATCGCCGCCACCCCGACCGACCGCACGGCCGTACGCGAGGAATGGATCACCCGAGCCGTCCCCGAATACACCGGCCACCCCGCACCCAAGATCACGGAATGGGAGTGTGCGCCCGGAGACTTCCACACCGCCAACCTCACCGCACACGGCACCCTCCTCGACTGGGAAGGATGGGGCCTCGCCCCCCCCCCACGGCTACAACATCGCCATGTTCTACACCTACGCCCAACTCGCCCCGAACACCGCCGCACACATCCATCACCAGTTCGCCCCGCTACTCGACAGCACCACCGGCCGGGCAGCCCTCTTGGTGGTCTGCGCCGAACTCCTCCAATCCGCATTCCGCGGCGACCACCCCGAACTCACACCCAAACTCCGGGCCCTGGCCGACAGATCCGCGGTCACTTGAGCATCACGGCGTGCACCTGGCATCACACGCCGGCCTCGCGCTCCAGGCGCCAATCGATTTGCCATCGCTGTTGGCTCAAACGGCTATAAACTCCCGCTGCACTTGCTCCACATCAAAGGGGGGATTCCTTTGCGCGCACGTCTTGCTGTCCCGGCCCTCGCTGTCGCCCTGGCCGGCGTCTTCCTCAGCGCACCGACCGCTTCGGCGGCGACACTGCCGTCCACCAACACGGCCCACCACTGCATCCCTCACACCACCGGGGTGTGTGGCTGGACGCACCATCAAAGGCCCAAGGACAAGTACGAAACGGCGAAGTGCAAGGACGCCTCCCTGTCGTACTCGCGGCACTCGCAGGGCACCTGCTCGCACCACCACGGCGTGAGGTACTGGTTCAAGTAGATCGCCTCAACGCAGGTCGCCTTCCTCCCGCGCCCAGAGAAGGCGACCTGCCTGGACCCACTGCCGACCCGAGACCCAGAACATCCTGGGCTTCTAGGAGCCCCCGGGTCCCAGTCAGCGGGCCAAACGTAGCCACTCGTCAGAGGCACATCAGACCGCCGTCAGCACGTCCTGCCAAAGTTGTTCACGTGAACGGCGCGGGGACACCCCGAGGCCGGGAACAGGGAGAGGTGCCCGGAGTGGTTGATCGGGGACCAGCGAGCACGCCTCACGGTCGGGCCTCACGAGGCCCACGCAGGTTCGAATCCTGCCCTCTCCGCCAGTCAGGATGCCGCACCGCGCTCCAGCAGCACGCCCCGGGCGACACGATCACCCTGCCGGTCCGTGACGCCCTGGCGGCACTGACCGTCCAGGACGAGAGCCGCACCGGCTACAGCCGTGACAAGTTCAAGCACTGGACCGATGCGGACAAGGACGGCTGCAATACGCGGTCCGAGGTGTTGTTGTCCGCGGCCTTCAACGCCCCGGAGGTCGGGCCCGGTTGCACCCTGACCGGCGGCTCCTGGCACTCGCCCTACGACGACCAGTACTTCGACAACGCCCGCAAGCTCGACGTCGACCACCTGGTCCCCCTTGCTGAAGCCTAGGACTCCGGCGCCTCCGCCTGGACGGCGAAGGAACGCGAGCTCTACGCCAACGACCTCGACGACGAGCGTGCCCTGATCGCGGTCTCCGCCGCCTCCAACCGGTCCAAGGCCGACCAGGACCCGAGTACCTGGCTGCCCCCGTACGCCGGCTACTGGTGCACCTACCTCACCAACTGGGTCGCCGACAAAACCCGCTACCAGCTCACCATCGACCCCACCGAGCAGACCGCCCTCGCCGAACGTCTCGCCGCCTGCCCTGACCAGCCCATCACCGTCACCCTCGCCCGGTAGACGGACCTCGACCTGGCCGCCCCATTGGGCAGCGCAGCCGGCCAAGGTGCCCCGCCTTCATGCGTTCCCGCAGCGACCCGCTACCCAAGCCTGCGGGACAGCGCTGAAGGGCCCCAGGCCGACTACGGCTTGGGACCCTTCTTCGAAGACTCAGTCTGAATGTCAGCGCGTCCGGTCAACAGCTCCGGGCATGGCACTGGCCTGGGTGAGCACCACACGCTGTCACCGGCCTGCTCATGTGCGCCAGGCGGCCAGGCATCAGGCGGTCCAGCACTCGGCGGGGCCGGGGCGCGGTCAGTTGGTGCAGGTGTCGAGCATGGTCGACAGCGCCGACTTCTCCGCGTCCGTGGTGGTCAGCTTCCAGACGGACTTGATGTGCGTGTAGTCCTTGGCGTAGGTGCACCAGAAGGCGTGGTTGGTGGGCTTCCAGTCGGCCGGCCCGCTGTCGGACTTGGAGGAGTTGGCGGACTCCGAGGCGATCAGCAGCTGGGGGTCCTTGAGGTCGTTGCCGAAGTCCTTGCGCTGGTCCGCGGTCCAGGTGTCGGCGCCGGACCGCCAGGCTTCGGCCAGCGGGACCATGTGGTCGATCGTGGCCTGGGCGACGTTGGTGACGGTGGTGTCGTCGTAGACGGAGTACCAGGAACCGCTGGAGGGCTGACAGCTGCCCGGCTTGTCCTGCACGTCTTTGCCGTCACGAGCCAGAACCGCCTGGCGGGTGGTGCAGCCGCCCGGCTGGGTGGACCAGATGTCGAACTTGTCCCGGGCGTAGCCGTCCATCGAATGCGGAGCAGCCACGGCGAGCGCGGCCAGCTCCGCGCGTGCGGTTGCCGTGGAGGGTGGCGCGGGCGGCTCCGCGAGGGCCGGAGCGGCACAGACGCCTATCAGGAGCAGGCTGGTTGCGGGCAGGCCGTAGATGGCGCGACGCATGAAGTCTCCAATGATGGTGGGGGGTTGGAGATGCGCACACGAGAAAACCGCAGTCCTGGCACGGTTCGCTACGCGCGTTGACCAGATGCGACAACTCCCCCACGCCGCCTTCACCCCACGGTCACCCGCCGCGGCTTGGGCCGGCCCGGTGCGCCAGCCTGCAGACCGTCCCTCAGCTTCCACCGGGGCATGAGTTCGGCAAAGACCCTGACCAGGCTGGCTAGCGCCCCGTAACCAGCACGGTCGGTGCCCATTACGCCCGGCATGGACGAACTCGTCGATCCCGTAGCCGGCATGCCTGAACTGCACGAACCGCGTCTGCCTCTGTTCACTCTCTCGGAAGCACACGAGCTGCTAGGGCGTGTATCGGAAGTGGGTCTTGGAGCGGCTTGGTATCTGGGCATACAAGCTTGTCTCGCAAGATCGGCAGCGTTCGATGGGCAGGTACTGGTAGTAGTCGGCTGTGGCAGGAGACCTGTGGACCCCAGTGATTTCGATGGTCGGTGTGGCTGTAGGTGGTGCGTTGACGTATCTGACCCAGCGCACGACGCAGCGGGCAGCTGACCGGGCTGACGGACAAAGGCGGGCTGCGGCGCGGGCGGAGGAGCGACGTGCTGAGCAGATCAGGACCGTGCTGGAGTTCATCCGGTGCGCGCTGGAGGCTGAGGGCGTGGCGCATGCGAGGCCGCCCCGATGGGAGGTCGGTGATGACTGGTATGTGACGGCCAGGCCGGCGATGGACGGTCTTCGAATAGCCGAGAAGAGCATCGAGTTGCTGTGTGCCCCTGGCCTTCACTCACCGACGACCGCCTACGCCCGCGCCCTGAATCAAGCGGTCTGGCAGGAGCGTGACGAGGGGAACCTGGCGGAGCGCCTGGAGCCGTTCAAGGCGGAGTTTCTCGCCCTGGCACGCCGCAGTCTGACCTGACGCCGTCAGGTCACAGCCACTCGTTGATCGCAGCCACCAGTACGGTCGCCTCGTAGCGCACACCAAGCTTGTCGTACCTCGTGGCCACGGCCCGGTGCCCCTTGAGACTCTTAATGGGTTTCGTCAAGCAGCCTGAACCTCTGCGGATGCCTTCTCGCGCGGGTTGTACTCC
>NZ_JBEXYL010000174.1:0-10405 GCF_040630895.1 Streptomyces sp. NPDC005728 | reverse complement strand
GCCGCTCCGCGTCCGTCGCCCAGAACGTGCTCAGGATGTCGCCATAGACCGCGTGGGCCACATCCGGATGCCACAAGATGATCCCGTTCTGGAACAGCTGGAAGCGCCCGCCCAGCGAGGCTGCCTCCTCGGCCCGGACCGGCCGGCCGAGGACGCCGCCCGGGCCGCCCAGGCTGTCGTATTTCGCCCCGATCGTGCCGTAGGGCTGGAACGCCTCGTCCTGCATCGCCCGGGCGACGTCCTCCGCCTGGTCGTACCGGTCCGGGTATGCAGAGCGCTGGACGGCCTGGGCGAGCTGCCCGGCGGTGCTGCCCTCCATGCCGGGCTCCATCTGCAGGGCCACCTCGAAGAACTTTCCCGCCGCGTAGTCGACGTCCATGACCTGTTCGGGTGAGCCCCAGCCCTGCGAGGGGCGCTGCTGGAAGACGCCCAACGAGTCCCGGTCCCCGCACGACAGATTGTTCATCCGGGACTCGACCCAGCCTGTCTCGAACCCGGCGAGCATGACCTTCTCGGACACGTTCATGCGCTGGCCGACCTCGTAGACCTTGCGGGTGACCGCGATGTCCCGCTCCGACGGGACGGAGCAGTACAGCGTGGCGGGGGCGACGTGGTTCAGGGGGCCGGGGATGTCCTTCAGGGGCTTTGCACTCTGGGCGCTCGCCGGGCTGCCGATCAGTACGGTCAGGACCATGAGGGCGAGCAGGGCTGTGGTGCCTAATCTTGCGCGTCGTAAGTGGACGCCGCTCATCTGTTCCTCCTGTGTGGGGGACGTGTGCCGAAGAGGGAGTACGGCATGCGGACTACGGGTTGATGCCGTCGTACTGCAGTACTCGATAGGGCGACTGGTGGAGCTGCCCGTTCCACTGCGACACGATCAAGGTCAGGGAGTTGGGGCCGGCACTGCCCGGATGGATGTATCCGCCGTAGAGGAACGGGAGTTGGGGCTTGCCCCAGTGGTTCGGCGGCCAGGCGCCGTCGCCGACGATCTGCGGCTTCGGTGCGCTCCACACGGCATCGGGCCGGGGAGCGGTGCGGGTGCAGATCGAGTAGTCGGTGACGTCGAAGTAGCTCATGCAGTAGGTGCCGCCGATGCGCTTCACCGAGAACTCGCCGATGTTGTTCCCGGACAGGATGATCGAAGGCTGGACCGCCCGGGTCCACTGCCAGCGGCCGTCGAGGTAGGCCCAGTTCTCCTGGGCTCCGAAGTTGCCGGCGCGGAACTCTTCCGGCCAGATGCGGAAGAGCTGGATCGCCCCGCCGTCACCGGTGTTGCGGTGGCTGCCGTTCCAGCGTTTGGAGAAGATGTACAGCCAGCCGTCGGGGTCGATGCCCGCGAACGACCACATTCCGTACATGGACTGGTTCACCCCCTGGGTGTCACCCGCCCAGTGGTAGGGGTAGTCCTGCCAGGTCACGCCGTGGTCGTCGGAGTAGGCGACGCCGGACATCCGTGAGCCGTCGTAGCCCGCGGGCGGCTGCCAGACCTCCACGGAGGTGTACTGGACGTACGTGCGGCCGCCGAACTCGATGCAGTCGTTCGGGATGCGACTGACCTCGAAGCCGTGCCCGTTGTCGGCGTCGTGCCGGTAGTCGAAGAGCTGCTGGGCGGCGCCTCCCGTGGGCATGGCCCAGGTGAACGAGATCGGGGTCGCGCCGGAGGCATCGAAGGCGGCCTGGTTCAGCATGACCGGGGAGCCGAGGTAGTCCCCTCCCAACCCTGGTTCGCTGAAGGAGTCGCCGAAGACGTAGCCCCAGGTGTTGTCGTGCTCCCGGTAGTAGGGGATGGCGAGATCCCCTGATCCCAGCCCCTGCGAGCTCGCCGAGTCGCCGAGCTGTTCGCACAGGGGTGTGCCGCGCTGGGCCGCAGCGGCGAGGGGAGCGGCGGCAATCGAGCTGCCAAGTGCGCCGGCGCTCAGGGCGACGCCCGCGCCGGCCCTCAGCAGCGATCTGCGGGTGATCGGGAAGTGGTCGGGGTGTGCGGGGTCGGACATGGTCGGCCCTCCAGGGTCGGCTCACCGCGGTGAACGCGGTGTCAGGTCTGGGGATGCAGTGCGTGAGCGCTGTGCCGACTGTTCCGTGTCTCCTCACGCTTCGGCCGGCGCCGGGGCATCACGGGGCGCTCGCTGCGCCACGGCTCCGGGAACGGTCCGGGCGGTCCGCAGCGACACGTTCAGCCTGGCGAGGGGCGTTGAAAGAACGATGAAATCCCGGTTCACCGCCCGGATATGGCGGTGCGGTGAGGAGAAGGACCACCGTGGAGCAGGCCGGGGACGGAAGGAGTGGTACCGCTCCCCGGCCTGTGACGGCCGCCACTCGGCCTCGGACAGTGCAGCCTCATCGCTTACCAGACAGCATCGACATCCCATCAACCACCCGGCGTCTACGTCCTGCTGGTCACTCGACGTCGTGTAGATCACCGGGCGGCAATGGCGCCTTGGGGCGCGGCGGCATCATCGAGATTTCATCGGTTCTCCTTAGCGTGGCCGCGTTCAGTCAAAGGCCAGTACCACAGGGGAAGGACGGCTCGATGGCGCGGAGAAGATTCAGATCGAGGTTACCGATGGCGGTCATGGCCGCGGTCGCCATGATGAGCACGATGGCGGCTACCGGGTCGACTGCCGCGTCGTCCGCCGCCGAACAGGGGCCTGACGAGCCGACGATCCGTTACACCGAGTACGGAATCCCGCACATCATTGCCTCGACCTGGGAGGGGCTGGGAACGGGCTACGGATATGCCGCGGCCAAGGACAACATTTGCACCTTGGCCGACACGTATCTGACGGTCAATGCCCAGCGGTCCCGCTATCTGGGGCCCGACGGCAAGGCGAGTCCCGGCGAGCACCAGAACAGCACCACCAATCTCAACAGCGACCTGTACTTCCAGCGGATCAATGACAACCGGGTGGTGGAGCGGCTGCTCGAGCAGCCCGCGCCCAACGGGCCGGAGCCGGAGGTCAAAGAGGCGATTCGCGGCTATGTCCAGGGATACAACAGGTACTTGGCCGAGACGGGCGTGAACAACATCTCCGACCCGGCCTGCCGTGGTGCGGTCTGGGTGCGGCCCATCACGGAGCTGGACGTCTACCGGCACGCGCACGCCGAGATCATCATGGGCAGTGCCGATGCGGTGCTGGACGGTGAGGTGAACGCCGCACCCCCGGGGGCGTCGGCCGCCGCACGGCCTGCGCCCTCTGCCGCAGAGACCGCGAAGAAGATCCGCGACGCGATGGCGGTGAGCCGTCAACAGAGCATGGGCAGCAACGCGTTGGCGGTCGGTTCGCAGGGCGTGTCCGGCGGCACCAGCATGATGCTGGCCAACCCGCACTTTCCGTGGCAGGGCAAGAATCGGATGTGGCAGAACCAGCTGACCATCCCGGGGAAGGTCAATGTCTCCGGGGCCAGCCTGCTGGGGTTGCCCGCGGTGACCATCGGGCACAACAACGACGTCGCCTGGAGCCACACGATCGCCACGGTAGCGCCGTTCGGGCTGTTCGACGTGCAGGTGGATCCGCTGAACCCGACCAACTACCTGGTGGACGGCACCTGGCAACGGATGACCTCCCAGCAGGTCGGTGTCGACGTGCTGAACGCGGACGGCTCCATCGGCAAGGTGACCAGGACGTTGTGGTCCACTCGTTACGGCCCGATCACCACATCGGTCCAGGGCGTCCCGTTGCCCTGGGTGGTCAGCGCCCACGCGGTACGCGACGTGAACATGGACAACCTGCGGGCCTTGAACACCTGGTTCCACCTCGACCAGGCCAAGGACGTCAACGACGTGGTGAACACTCTGGACACCACGCAGGGCGTCCCCTTCTTCAACACCGTCGCCTCCGACCGCAAGGGCAACGCGCTGTACGCGGACATCCAGGCCACCCCGAACATCACCGACGAGCACGCTCAGTCGTGCCTCACCGAGACCGGTAAGATCCTGTTCAACCAGGCGCTACGCCGGCCGAACGTGCCGCCGGTCTCCATCCTCGACGGCAAGCGCAGCGAGTGCGACTGGCCCAACGATGCGAACGCGGTCGCGCCAGGGCTGCTGGACCCGCACAAGCAGCCACGCCTCATCCGGTCCGACTTCGTGGGCAACGCCAACGACAGCGCCTGGCTGGCCAACCCCGAGCAGCCCCTGTCCTTCCCCAGGGTGATGGGCGACACGGCGGCGCCCCGGTCGCTGCGTACCCAGGAGCTGATCCTGACCGCGCAGAACCGGATCAACGGCACCGACGGCTTGGCCGGCAAGGGCTTCACGCCGGAAAACATGCGGCAGTTGCTGTTCGCCGACAAGAGCAGGGCGGCCGACCTGGCCCTCAACTCCACGGTGACGATGTGTCAGAACGTCCCCTTCGGGACCGTCCTGGTGGACGGCAACCTGGTCAACGTGAGCGAGGCATGTCCGATCCTGGCCGCCTGGAAGGATCACGCCTACACGGCGGACAGCCGGGGGTCCTGGCTGTTCGCGTACTACTGGTCCTACCTGCTCGGTGGGCAGGCTGTCGAGAAACTGCCGTGGCGGGTTCCTTTCGACCCCAAGGACCCGGTGCACACGCCCAACTCGCTGGACCCGGGAAGCTCCGCCGTCCGCGATGCGTTGGGCCGTGCGGTTCTCGCGCTGCGCAAGGCGGGCATTCCGCTGAACGCGCCGCTCTCGGACATCCAGAAGATCACCCGCAACGGTGAGCAGATTCCGATCCACGGCTCGATCAGCGAACTGGGCGTGCTGAACGTGATCACTCCTGGCCTTGTCGACGGCAAGCTGGACATCGTCTTCGGGTCCAGTTTCATCCAGGAGGTGCGGTTCACTGCAGACGGTCCGCCACAGGCCTCCTCCGTACTGGCCTATTCCCAGTCGGCCAACCCGAACTCGCCGCACTACGCCGATCAGACCAAGCTGTTCTCGGCAGGCCAGTGGGTGACCGAGCGGTTCACCGAGGAGCAGATCGCGGCCTCACCGGCATGGGAGGTCAAGGTCCTGGACTGAGATCGACGTGTGAGCACGCCGGAACGTCGATGGCGGTCTCCGGCGTGCTCTTTCATCGGGATTCCACCGTTTCCCGGTACATCTCGCACGGCACAACGAGAAGGCTCACGAGGGGGCACGCTGTGACAAGGACATCGAATGGGTGGCGACTGCTGGCGGTGTGGATGGTCGCCGCCGTGGCCATGATCATGCCGGCCGGTCCGGCGCAAGCCGCTGACCGCACCGCGCCGCCACCGATGGCGAACGGATTCGGCCTGACCCAGGTCGACACGGCCGTCGGCGGTCCCACCAACTTTTACATCACTGTGACCACACCCGAGGTCACGGGCAAACACCACATCAAAATCATTCTGCCGAGCGGCTACTACGACGACCCGGGCAGACGCTACCCAGTGCTGTACTTCCTGCACGGTTCACCTGACGACCCGATCCAGCAGACCTATCCGGCGCTGACCATGTCGGACTCGATGATCACCGTCATTCCGGACGGCGGCGCTCGGGGCTGGTATGCCAACTGGCTCGACCAGAAGACTCAGCTCGGTGCCCAGAACTGGGAGAACTTCCACCTCAAGCAGGTGATCCCGTTCATCGACGCGAACCTGCGGACCATTCCCACCAAGAAGGCCAGGGCCATCGCCGGCGTCTCCATGGGCGGGTTCGGCGCGTTCCACTACGCCCAGGACCGTCCCGACCTGTTCAGCCAGACCGCATCCCTGTCAGGAGACACCGATCTGTCGGCCAAGTCCATGGACCTGCGGCTGGCCGTCGTCGCCTCCGTCACCGACGCGTTGGGCGCAATCTGTGGCTCGTCATCCGGAGCCTGTGACCCCGACAACGACCCCTACAAGCCTGGCGTGGACAGCGACGCTCTGTTCGGCTCGCCCTACCCGGTGTTCAACGCCGACTGGCGGTGGAACGAGGTCGACCCGGCAGCGCACATGGACAAACTCGCCGGAGTCGGGGTCTCCATCTACGTGGGCAACGTAGGACTGGAGTTCTGGATCGAAGGCGCGGCCAAGCACGCCAAGGACAGCATGGACGCTCTGGGCATGCCCTACTACTACGTCGACTATGGCGACGGTTCCGCCTGGGGCACCCAATGCAACGGCGACCACAACGCCGGCTGTTGGGAACAGGATCTCCGGGACCTGATCCCCAGGCTGGAAAGGGCGTTCGCCTCCTGACCGTCCAGAACGGCTGGAGGTGGGTGGCAGCATCCTGGCCGTGCAGACCATGACACCCGCCGCCGCGTGTCGGACCGCCTGATTGCCCGGGCCTTCGCCGAATCAGGCTCTGATGGCGCCCCGATTCGACGACACCTGCGGCGGGTGCTCGCACACAGCAATAAAACGCCTTCACCTGGGTCGGCGCCTATGTGACGACCGTACGGAAGAGGCCGACTCGGTTTCCGCGCAGGTTCATCGGGTACGTCCGCAGCACCCGGCTCCGAAGAATCCCCACGTCGTCGGACAGGCGGTGGCGGGTACGGTCGAACACGGTCGGCGTCTTCGGGAGGCTAGAACCGCCGGGGGCCGGGTTGGCCGCGGCGGCGCAGGCCGTCGACCGCGCGGGCGAGTTCCCCGGGGTCGGTGCGGGAGTGGGCGATGGCCCGCTCGAACCGGTCGCGCGCCTGGGTGAGGTCTTCCGTCGCTGCGTGGTGCCAGCCCAGCCGGTTGCGGATCTCGGCCTCCAGCCTGCTGCCGGACCGTTCGCCGACCGCCGCAAGTGCCCGGCAGTGGAGTTCCGTCGCCCCGGCCAAGTTGCCCAGGCGCTCCTCGGCAGTGGCCAGTCTGCCGAGGACCGCGGCGTACAGCGGGATGTCCCCCACACGCTCGGCGAGTCCGACGGCCCTGCGGAGCGCGTCGGCGGCCTCCGCATACCGCCCACGGTCGAGCTGGAGCGTCCCCATGCGGAACAGCGTCTTGCTCAGGATCCTGGGGCTGCCGATCTTCTCGGCGAGGATGACCGATGCCGCGTAGCAGTCGTGCGCCGTGTCGTGCTCTCCCACCTGATGGTGGATGGCGCCGACGTTGGCCAGGTACATGACCGTGAGCCAGTCGTCCTCCGCTGTCTGGGCAAGGTCCGCGGATTCGGCCAGGAGCGCGGCGGCCTCGGCCGGTTCCCCGGCCGCGTTGGCGAAGATCCCGAGCGAACCCAGGGCCCGGGCCTGCTCGATGAGGTCTCCAGTTCGGCGGCTGATCTCCAGGGCGTCCCTCAGCCAGCGGCGCGCCTGCTCGTAGTGGCCCTGCAGGCCGTGCGCTATGCCCATACAGGTGCGCAGTTCGGAGACCATCCGCTGGTCGGTGGCCTGCTCCGTGAGAGGCAGCACGATCTCGATGGCGGCCCGGCACTCGTGGTACCGGCCTTGCCGGGTGAGGTAGTCGCACAGTCCCTCGGCGAGCCAGCAGGCGTCGTCCACCTGCCCCACGGCCGCCGCGTGACCGATCACGTCGATCAGCTCGCCGCCCACCGCGTCCAGCCAGGCCGACGCCTCCTCCCAGTCCGCGAAGGGCGCGGTGTCCGGCCGCGGGCCGGTCGGGAAGGCGGAGGGGCCCCAGTCGCTTGCGCGACGGGCGGCGAGCACGTAGAGCCGGAACACCCCGGTCCGGGCCGCCGCGACTTCCGCGGGGTACGCGCCGGCGACGCGCCGGGCGTAGACCGCGACCAGGTCGTGCAGGCGGTAGCGGCCCGTGCCCGCCTGCTGCACGAGACTTGCCTCGACCAGGCTCTCAAGGGCACGCTCGGCGTTCGGTGGTGTGAGGCCGAGCATGGCGGCCAGCGTCAGCCGGTCGAACTCCACGGTCGGCGACAGGCCCAACGCGCGGAACGCGCGCCGTTCGGCGTCCGGAAGCTGCTCGTAGGAGACCCGGAAGGCCGCCTCCACGCTGCGGTCCTCCACGGCGAGCTCGCCGAGCCGGTGCTCGTCGTCGGCCAGCCGGGCCGCCATGCGCTCCAGCGCCCACGACGGGCGGCTCTGTACGCGAGCCCCGACGACGCGCAGGGCCAGCGGCAGCCGGTCACAGAGGCGGGCCAGCTCGCGCACCGCCGCACGCTCGGGGTCGGAGCCCGGACCGCCGATGATACGGGTCAGCAGGGCCACCGCCTCGTCGAGGTGAAGCGGCGCCAGTGAGACCCTGCGGTCGGCGTCCAGCCCGGTCAGCCGCTGTCGGCTGGTCACCAGCACGAGGCTGCCGGGACCGGCGGGCAGGAGGGGGCGCACCTGTTCTGCAGCGGATGCGTCATCGACCACCACGATCAGCCGGAGGGCGGCGGTCGCGGCCCTCCAAGACGCGGCCAGCCCGTCGAGGTCTTCTGATGACTCGTCGTCACCTTCGCCGGCGTCGCCGAGTGCCCGCAGCAATCGGCGCAGCACGCGGTGCGGGATCGCTGCTTCCCGCCCCTCGCGGTGACCGTGGAGGTCCACGAACAGGCAGCCGTCCGGATAGCGCTCCCGCATCGCACGCGCGGCGCGTACCACCAGCGCGGTCTTGCCGACCCCGGCCATGCCGTCCACCGCGCGGACCGTCACCACCTGCTCATCGGCCGGCGCGCGGAGCATATCGAGTTCACGGTCCCGCCCCGTGAAGCCGCCGACGTCGACCGGTAGTTCATTACGCACGCGTCGGAGTGGGCGAGGGGCTGCGGGCCGCCGGTCCGTCGGTTGGCGTGGCCGTGCCGATGCGCCGTCCGCCGACCGGCGCGGCCGTGGCGACGCACCGATGAGGAACGTTTCATCAGCGCGCAGCACCGCCTCGTGCACCCGCCGCAGTTCGCCGCCCGGCTCCGCCCCCTGTTCCCTCACCAGACGACGGCGCACCTTGGCGAAGAGAGCCAGCGCATCGGCCTGCCGGTTGCCGGCGTAGAGGGCACGCATCAACAGGGCGGCCAGGGACTCGTTGTGCGGATGCGTCTCGGTCAGAGCGAACAGCTCTCCCACGACCTCGGCATGGCGGCCCAGCTGCAGCTGGCACTCCACCTTGTCCTGCACCAACGCGAGCCTGTGTTCCGTCAGCCGGAAGCGCTCTCCCTGGGCGAACGGCCCGGGGATCTCGGCCAGGACATCGCCCCGGAACAGCTCCAGAGCGGTGGACCACGCGCCCACCGCGGCGTCCAGGTCATCGGAGTCTCGCGCGGCGTGCGCCTCGGCTACGATCTCCTTCAACCGAGCCACGTCCATCGAGACGTTCTGCGGGTCGAAGCGGTAGCCACTCCGGTCGGTGACGATCACGGAGCCGGAGGGGCTTGCTCCCTCAGTGCCCAGACGTCTGCGCAGCTGGTGCACATAGACCGGGATCACCTTGGCGCCCGTGCCCGGCGGCTCCGGACCCCATACTCCGTCGAGCAGCTGCTGCCGGCTGACGGTCGTGCCCGGTCGCAGCAGCAGCGCCGTCAGCAGAGCCTGCTGGCGAACCGGACCGAGCTCCAGCTGTACGTCGCCGCGCCAGGCCCGGAGCGGGCCGAGCACAGCGAACCGGAGCCGACCGCCGCCCGTTGACAACTCCCCCCTCGATAACACGCAGGGGAGTATAGGCCCAGGATCCCCCGTTCCCCGGGGACAGGGTCGCCAAGTGGACGGCCGGTCTCCCCTCCGTGCGACCGTGCGGAGCACATCGCGCAGGTGGGTCAGGAAGCAGAGACAGAAGGCATGACAAAGCAGAGATGGGGGCCGCCTTCGCCATCTTGATCAGGCTCGGATGGCTTGGGCGTCCGCATCTCCGCTTGCGGGCCCTCGGGGAGTCGGGTGCGATGGGCCGGTGCTCATCGCTGCCTTCTCTGCCTTCCTGGCTCCCCTCGCGACCCGGCGCAGCGTTCAGTACTGCTCGGTCTCCACGAAACTCGTGCCCCCGTTATCGTCCGCGTCGAAGGCAGCGGCGGTCGGATCGAATCCGGGCGGGCTGTCCTTGAGTGCCAGGCCCAGGCCGGCCAGCTTCGCCTTGACCTCGTCGATCGACTTCGCACCGAAGTTGCGGATGTCGAGCAGGTCGGCCTCGGAACGAGCCAGGAGCTCACCCACCGAGTGGACGCCCTCACGCTTGAGGCAGTTGTAGGAGCGGACCGTAAGCTCGAGCTCCTCGATCGGCAGCGCCAGGTCGGCGGCAAGGGCGGCGTCCGTGGGGGACGGGCCCATGTCGATGCCCTCGGCGTCGATGTTCAGCTCGCGGGCGAGACCGAACAGCTCGACCAGGGTCTTACCGGCGGAGGCCATCGCGTCACGGGGACGCATGGCCTGCTTGGTCTCGACGTCGACGATCAGCTTGTCGAAGTCGGTGCGCTGCTCGACACGGGTCGCCTCGACCTTGTAGGTGACCTTGAGAACCGGCGAGTAGATGGAGTCGACCGGGATACGGCCGATCTCCTGGCCCACCTGCTTGTTCTGCACGGCGGAGACGTAACCGCGACCGCGCTCGACGGTCAGCT
>NZ_JBEXYL010000173.1:0-10502 GCF_040630895.1 Streptomyces sp. NPDC005728 | reverse complement strand
TGTCGGTCGTCGTAGAGCCAGAAGGCGGTAGCCGGGGGGATCTTGACCGACGAGGACAGGGGGATGATCCCCAGCTCCACAGTGTCGAGCCCCACCGTGCCTGCGAGACGGTCAAGTTGGGCAGCGAGGACCGAGGGCGGGCAGACCAGGGCGTGGAGCGCGGGCTCCCAGAGCAGGAGGTGGAACTGCTTCTCCGAGTCGTACAGCGCGTCTTGCCGCCTCATGCGGGAGCGGACGGCCTCCTCCGTGTCGCGCGGCGTGCGCTGCAGCTCGGCGTACCGGGTGAAGATGTGCCGGGCGTAGTCCGGAGTCTGGAGGATCCCGAAGACCATGGCGGGTTCCCAACCGCGGAACACCGTGGCATCCGCGTGCGCATTGAGGTGGGTGTCCTGCACCGCCTTGTGCCCGGCGGCCAGCTGCCGCCGCCACGACCGGATGTGGGACTCGAAGCCCCGGAGGCGGGCAAGGAGTTCGTCGTAGATGTCGGGCTGGCCCGTGGCCTCCGCCCATCGGCGCAGGTCGTCAGACGTAGGTGTCTGCCGGCCGTTCTCCAGGCGGCTCACCTTCGACTTGTTCCACCCGTGCTGCTCGGCGAGCTGGGCACCGGTGAGCCGGCCATCAGGCGCTGACAGCCGAAGTTCCCGGAGGCGTGCTCCGAGGGCCTCGCGTGCCTGCTGATAGTCCGTACTCACCGGTGACGCTCCTGCCTACTCTGCTGCGGCCAGCTGCGCCGCGAACTCCTCGTACGGCACTGCGTAGTGCATCGCCGCGTCGCGGGCCATGGCGTACCTCAGCACGGCGGCCGGCTCCCTGATCAGCTCGACGTTGACGAGGTTGCCGGCGTCGTCGAGGTTGAGCAGCGCCACCAGCCTGGAGTCAAAGATCCAGAAGTCTTCCTGCGGCAGACCCACGCGGTCGGCGTCCGCCCGGCGGAGGCTGCAGATGGTCTCGCCCACCGCGCTGTTGCGGCGCGCGTTGTCGAGCAGATACAGCTGGCCCCTGGTGGGCGGGCTGTCGACGACGCGTACCCGCTCGAACCTCTTGCCCAGCGCGGTCTGTTCGCGCCGCTCGGCGCACCATGCGGCGTCGACACCGTCCCAGTCCACGCCAGGCGGTGTGCTCGAACCGCGTGAACAGCTGGTCGAACTCGTCCAGGCTGATGATGTCCGGCACACGGTCGACCTCCTTGGGGCCGAAGTCGACGAGGAGCTCACGCGGTACCACGACGGGCACCTCACCCTCCCCGAGGTGGCGCAGCTGGGCAACGTCGTCGGGGTCGGTGAGCACAGACCCATGGACGATGACTTCCCCGGTGTCAAGATCCTCGTGGACGGACGGGCATCCGTTGACCCCGCTGCCCGTGCCGTTGAAGCGCAGTCGACGTGCCATAGCTACTTCCCTTCGCCGTACCGGTGGGACTGCCAGCGTCTACGAGGTGAGGGTGCTCTGGCGGTGGTTCGCGTGAGACTTTTCCGCAACACGACGCAACTCGCGTGGCCGAGTGTGCAACTTCGCGCAACTGTCATGGTGCCCGCCACCGGGCCGTTCCTACCGTCCCGATATGGCCTCTGCACCCTCGGCGCGAGACGCCGACGTCGACCCCTTCGCGGCTGTGGAGTCTCTCCGGGCCGCGCTCGATCAGGCAGGGATCGTCCTGCCGTCCCTCGCTGTCGACCCAGCAACGCCCTCCCTCGCCCTGGTCGAACTCGGCCGCATACGGGCCGACGTGGCCATTCGACTGGCCGAGGCCCTCCAGCCACGAGGAGCAGCAGCGTGAGCGCCACCACGAACATCGCGCCGATGGTGCTTGCCGCGCTGGCCGAGCATCTGCCGGAGCTGGACGACCTACCCGACGACCGGGCCCGCGGCCGCGGCTGCGTCTGGTGCGGCCTGCACCTGACCGCCGAGACCGCCATAGACCTCGGTGAGCAGCAGGACCACCTCGACGGGGTGCGCTGGTTCCCCCGCGGCTGCCACCCCTGCACCGCCGACCGTGCGCACCGGGCGATGCTCGAACACGGCTCGTTCTGCCCGCTGTGCGCGGCCGCTGATACGGCGGCGGACTGCGACCTTGGCCGCGGCCTGTACCGGCTGCAGAGGGAGTGCCGCCGATGACTCCGAAGACAACTGCTGTGCCCACGATTGCGCCCGGGGCGAGGGAGGCCGGCTACTGCGGGCAGTGGCATCCCGGCCAGCGCGGGTTCTGCACCCGGCCGCCCCACGCGGACAAACGCCATGTTGATCACTACAGGGGCAAGAAGTCCATCACGGACGCTGAGGGGTTCGTGTGGACCAGCTGACGTGGCCGACACCGCCCCGCGCCATGCTGGACTGCGACCAGTGCGTAACCCTCCTCGACGACCTGGCCAAAGCAATCAGTAGTGCGGTGGAGGCCAGTTCCCTCACAGCCCCGTCCACCGACTGGCGCGTGTGGCACCTCGATGCTCGGCTTTGCCATCCACGTGGCAGAGCAGCATCCCCGCCTGATCCCTCCGGAGCACGCCAACTGTGCTGCATGCGTCGGCTATGCAACCGCCGAAGCTCCGGCATCCGTGTGGGCGGCGCATCGGACCCGCGACCTGTATCTGCCAGTACAGCTGCGCTAGACCTCCGTGCCCGTCGCACGCCGACGTGCCGGGCACGGAAAGACCTCCAGCGTTCCCGACGACGGCGAATCGGGGGGTGCGGCGCTGGAGAGACGCAGGGCCGTCTCTGCCCCCGTCAGGGGCGGCCCTGCACACGAACGCCCGCCCGTCCTCAGGGCCCCCGTCCTAGCGCGGCCGAGGCACTCGGGCGTGACGGCGGGCGTGCATGATCCAGACGAGCGACCTCTCGATCGCCCAACCACACTGCGCTTATGGATAGTCAAGGCAGCGAGCGAACGCCGATAATCGGCCGTGAGGGTCTGCAGCGGTTGGCCGCTGTGGCCCGACGGTTGCGGGGCCGGCTGAGCGACGAGGGGAACGGGTCGTCATGCGAGACGACAGTGACGTCGGCCCCAGAGAAGGATTCCGGCGGTGCCGGACGGGCAGGTGTGGGTAGCACTGCCGGAGGTGAACCGGCAGGCGGTGGTGGGGCAGTTGGTGCGGCTGGCGAGCCGCGCGTTGTCGGCCGCCGCGCTGGCGAGTGAGCGGGACCGGCGATGACCTCGGTGATGCCGTGGGAGCGGCCTGGCAGCAAGATCGACGACCGTCACCTGCAGCGGCTCGCGGTGATCTATATCCGCCAGTCCACGCGCCAGCAGCTCGTCGATCACCAGGAGTCGACGCGGTTGCAGTACGCCCTGGTGGACCGGGCGGTCGGGTTCGGCTGGCAGATGGACCGGGTCCTGGTGATCGACGAGGACTTGGGCAAGTCGGGGTCGAGTGCGGTGGCCCGGACCGGCTTCCAGCGTCTGGTCACCGAGATCGGGCTGGACCACGTCGGTCTGGTGCTGGGGATCGAGATGTCCCGCTTGGCCCGCTCCGGCAGGGACTGGTATCAGCTGATCGAGCTGTGTGCCCTATCGGGTGCGGTGCTGGCGGACACCGACGGGGTCTACGACCCGGCCGAGTACAACGACAGGCTGCTGCTGGGGCTCAAGGGCACGATGAGCGAGGCCGAGCTTCACCTGATCAAGCAGCGGATGTGGAGCGGGCGCCTGAACAAGGCCCGCCGCGGCGAGCTGGCCTTCGCCCTGCCCAGCGGTTATGTCCGCCGCCCGTCAGGGGAGGTCGCCCTCGATCCGGACGAGCAGGTGCAGACCGTGATCCGCCTGATTTTCGCGCAGTTCGAGCGGCTCGGCACTTTGCACGGTGTGCTGCGCTATCTCGTCGAGAACGACATCCAGTTGGGCATCCGGCTGCGGGAGGGGCCGGACAAGGGCACCCTGGAATGGCGAAGGCCGAACCGGATGACGCTGCAGACCCTGCTGCACAATCCCGCCTATGCCGGGATCTACGCCTACGGGCGGCGCCGGGTCGACCCGCGCCGCCAGGACCCGGCACGGCCAAGCACCGGACGGGTCGTCCGCTCCCGGGACGGATGGCATGTGATGATCCCGAATGTCCTGCCCGCCTACATCACCATCCCCCAGTTCGAGGCGAACGAGGCGAGACTGGCGGCCAACCGTGCCCGCGCCGAAGCCATGGGCACGGTCCGAGGCGGCCCCGCGCTCACGGCCGGGTTGGTGCACTGCGGACGCTGCAACCGGCGCATGAGCGTGCGCTACCACACGCAGCACAGCAAGGCTCTGCCCGAGTACGTGTGCGCCCGGGACGTGACCAACTACGGTGCGCAGAAGAGCTGCCAGCTACTCAACTCCGCCTGCGTGGACGCCTTCGTCGAGCAACAGGTCCTCGCGGCGCTGACGCCCGCTGCCGTCGAGGTCTCCCTGCGCGCGGCCGACCAGGTCCTGGCCGAGCGGGCCGAGCTGGAACGGCTGTGGTCGCAACGGCTGGAACGCGCCGCGCACGTCGCCGACCGGGCCCGCCGCAGCCATCACCTCGCTGAACCGGAGAACCGCCTGGTCGTGCGCCACTTGGAGAAGGAGTGGGAGGACGCACTCGCCGCCCAGCAGCGGCTCCGCGAGGAGTACGACCGCTTCACCCGCAGCAGTCCGCACACCCTCACTCCGGCTGAGCGGCAGACCATCACCGCCCTGGCCTGCGACATCGAGGGTCTATGGCATGCGAACAGCACCACGACAGCAGACCGCAAAGAGATCATCCGCGCGGTCGTCGACAAGGTCATCGTCACCGTGCTCGGAACCAGCGAGCAGGTGAAGGTCACGATCATCTGGGCCGGCGGGACCACCACGGCTCAAGAGGTCACCCGCCCGGTCCAGCGGCTGGAACAGCTCAGCTACTACCCACAACTGACCGATCGGATCCGCGAACTCGCAGGCCAGGGCATCGGCGCCACTGGGATCGCCCACCGCCTGGAAGCCGAGGGCTTCCGGCCCGCGAAGGGCGGCAAGCGTATCTCCGCGGCCACCGTCCGCGACCTCATGCGCCGCCTCGCCTGCCCCGCGGGCCGTGTCCACCGGCATCGCCCCGCACCACCTGGGGAGGAGCCCGGCCCGGACGAGTGGTGGCTCAAGCACCTGGCCGCCGAGCTGGAGATGACTACCTCCACTCTCTACGCCTGGATCGACCGCGGCTGGATCACCACTCGCCGGGAAAGCTGCTGGCCCCACCGGCTCATCGCCCGCGCCGACCAGCGAGAACTCGCCGAACTCCGCGAACGCCGCACCCGACCGCCTGGCTGGTACAGCCGCCGCAGCTGGACCGAGACCGCCGACACGGCAGAGCAACAGACTCCATGAGTGCACTGTGCTTGACAGATCTCGACCACCCAGCGGCGGGGCAGGATCACGAACCCGGTGGCATCCTTCGGGCGGCTGACGGGGCAAGCTTTGCCGCACGGACACCGGATCGGTCGGCTGGGGCATGACGCCTCCTGTGAGCCGTTCTGACACCCCAGGCTTGCTCATTTTTGCCGGAATGGTAGTCAAAACACTTATATGACACCGCCGTTGGTGCCATCGTAGGGGCATTGGGCCGATCCGGCCGGGGGTGGGAAGTGAGTCGATTCGGCAGATGGGGCGTGGCCGTCGCCGTGACCGTCGTTGCCTTCACGGCGGGTACGTGGATCAGCGGAGCGTGGGTGCTGGCGTCGGTGATGAAGGATCCGGCGGTGCGATGGGCGGTGGCCTGCGGGGTGGGAGCCGCGGTGGCAAGCGTGGCAGGCATGTGGGGCAATGGTTTCGCCAGTAGTCGCTGGTCTGCAGCTGGGTCGGCGACAGCGTCCGGCACACGTGCTGTAGCTGTCGGGGGCAGCAGCAGCGGCGACATATCCACAGGAGACACCCACGGACCGGCTGCGCCTCCCCGCCCGGGGACGCCTTCTTCTCCCCCGGTGCCGAGCGCAGGGCCGGGGAACGCGAGCGCTTCCGGAGAGCGCTCGATCGCCATGGGTGGTGACAACAACGGTCGCCTCTCCACCGGCGACACGCATGACGGAACCGCACCGTGACGCCCCTGTTCCGCAGGCGCAAGAGCCGCCGGCGGGTCGGGGACAGCTTGCCGGGCGAGG
This sequence comes from Streptomyces sp. NPDC005728, assembly GCF_040630895.1. NCBI lineage: Bacteria > Bacillati > Actinomycetota > Actinomycetes > Kitasatosporales > Streptomycetaceae > Streptomyces > Streptomyces sp. NPDC005728. The sequence continues at coordinate 4,427 of NZ_JBEXYL010000173.1, read as the reverse complement.
GCACCAGGCTTTCCGTCGCCGAGGCTTCCGGCGTGCGGTCGGTTGCTGTCGCCGGCGATCTGTTCGGGGTCGTTCAGACAGGTGACAATGCGCAGGCGGTGGCCGTGCCGCCCGAAGCACTGCGGCCGCCGGCTGAGGTGGACGCCCCGCCTGGGCTGGACAACATTCCCTTTCGCGGGGTGTTCATCGGGCGTGGCGCAGAACTCGACCAGCTCGACGATGCGCTCGCCGCGCCGGGCGCGGCACTGGTGCAGGCGGTCCACGGACTCGGTGGAATCGGCAAGAGCAGCCTGGCCGCACACTGGGCGGCCACCCGCGCCCGCAGCTCCGGCTACGCGCCTATCCGTTGGATCGCTGCCGACAGCGCGGCCTCCGTGCAGCAGGGCCTGGCCGACCTGGCTGCCGACCTGCAGCCGCTTCTGGCGCAGGCGCTGCCGGAGAAGATGCTTGCCGAGCGCGCCCTGCAGTGGTTGGCCACTCATAGCGGCTGGCTGGTGATCCTCGACAACGTCAACGACCCCGAGGACATCGCGCCGCTGCTCACCCGTGCCGCTACCGGACGGTTCCTGATCACCAGCCGGCTCGCCACCGTCTGGCATGCCGCCACCACCGTCGTGCGCTTGGATGTGCTCGACGAGGCGGAATCCCTGGAACTGCTCACCCGCATCGCCACCAACGCGAGTGGACCGCGGGACATGGACGGCGCCGGCGAGCTGTGTGCCGAACTCGGACACCTTCCACTGGCCATCGAGCAGGCTGCCGCTTACCTCGCACAGAGCCCGCTGCTGACTCCGGGCGGCTACCTTGGCCTCCTGGCCCAGTACCCCGCCGACATGTACAAGGCCGGCGGCGCGGGCGTCACCAAGGCCGAGCGCACCATCGCCCGCATCTGGCACCTGACCCTGGACCGCATTCAAGAGATCCAGCCCCTGGCCACCGACCTCTTGCGCGTCCTGGCCTGGTACGTGCCCGACCACATTCCCGCAACGCTACTCAACCGCACAGCCGACGCACCTGTCGTCACCAGCGCTCTCGGCTTGCTCACCACCTACAGCATGGCCACCGCAGACCCCGCTACCAGCTCCTTGGCCGTCCACCGTCTTGTCCAAGCCCTGGCCCGCACCTCCGACCCCGATGATCTTCATCGGGCTCCGCGCCTGATCGACCAGGCTCGCCGCCAGGCGACCACACTCCTACTGAACGCCTTGCCACCCGGCTGCGAGGACCCCGCAACTTGGCCCGCCTGGCGTCGCCTTGCCCCCCATACTGATGCGCTGGCCCGCCACGCGCCTGCCGACACCGACACCTTCGACACCACGACCGTCCTGAACGAAGTGGGACTGTTCCTCAACGATCAAGGGGCGAGCGGCCGCGCGATCGCGTACTTCGAGCGTGCCCTGGCTGCCTCGAAACGGGTCCTTGGCGCTACCCACCCCGAAACACTGACCTCGCAGAGCAACCTGGCCGTCGCATGCGAGTCCGCGGGGGATGTCGAACGGGCCATCCACCTCCACGAGCAGACCCTGCAGGACAGGGTCCGGATGCTGGGCCGGGACCATCCCGAGACTCTCGTATCGAGCAACAACCTGGCGACCGCCTACCAGTCGGCAGGAAATGCGGAGCGTGCCATCCGCCTCCACGAGCAGACCCTGCGGGACCGGATACGGGTCCTGGGCCGAGATCACCCCTACACCCTCACCTCACGCAACAACCTGGCCGGCGCGTACCAGCTCGCAGGAGATCAGGCCCGTGCCATCTCCCTCCACCAAGAGGGCGCAGACGATGCGGCGCGGATCATGGGGAATGACCACCCCCAAACTCTTGCCGCACGCTGCAATCTTGCCGCCGCCTACGAGGCCGCGGGGGATTCGGAGCGCGCCATCTCCTTGCAGGAGCAGACTCTCCAGGACCGGATGCGGATACTGGGGAGGGACCACCCTGACACCCTCATGTCCCGCAGCAATCTCGCCGCCGCCTACGGCTCTGCGGGGGAAGTAGACCGTGCCGTCGTCTATCACGAGCAAGCTCTGAAGGACCGAATGCGGGTACTGGGGGGCAACCACCCTGACACCCTCACCTCACGGAACAACCTGGCCGCCGCCTACCAGTCCGCTGGGCAACCGGAACGCGCCATCCCGCTGCACGAACAGGTACTGGACGAAGCGGTGCGCATCCTCGGCAACGACCACCCCCGTATGGTGACCCTCCGGAACAACCTGGCCGCCGCTTACGAAGCCGCCGGGCAACCGGAACGGGCTGTCCCGCTGCACGAACAGGCCCTGGACGACGCGGTGCGGATCCTGGGCAACGGCCACCCCGACACCCTCGCCCTGCGCTACAACCTGGCCCACACCCACCAGTCAGCCGGAAACCTGGACCGCGCCATCCCGTTGTACGAGGACGTCCTCACAGACACCGAACGGATCCTGGGCAACGACGACCCGCGGACCCTGGCCTCACGCACGAGCCTGGCCGAAGCACACGCGTCAGCAGGAGACTTCGACCGTGCCATCCCTCTGCTGGAACAGACTCTGCAAGACCGGGTGCGGATACACGGCCCGGGCGACCCTGACACCCTGGCCTTCCGGAACAACCTGGCCGCCGTCTACCAGTCGGCCGGCGATCTGGACCGCGCCATCCGCACGTACCAGGAGACGCTCCACGGTGCAGTGCGGAGCCTGGGCAGCGGCCACCCCAGCACCATCACCTTCCGCTACAACCTGGCCGTCGCCCTCGAGCGGGCGGGAGACCTGGACCGCGCCATCCCCTTGTACAAGCAGGCTCTCGACGATGCGGTGCAGACCCTGGGGAACGACCACCCGATGACCGTGGCCATTCTCCGGGCCAATCTCGACGTCGCACTCGGCCAAAGTGAAGACTGACGGTTTGAAGGTGCACACGGACTTGGGCACTGACCATGGTCCCGGTGACCCGGCCTTGGACCTTCGCGGCGGCATCGGTGCGCCATCCCTCGCCCTGCCCTTCCCCGTCTTCTTCGCGACGGCGGCCTTCTTCGCCGGAGCCTTGGCAGCTTGCTGGGTGGCCGTCGCCCCAGGGGCCGTCTTGGGCCGGAGCCTTCTTCGCGGCCTTCTTCTGGCCGGTGGCGGAGTCGGCCTCCTGCCGCGGCTCGGGGACGGCGGCTTCCTCCGGCTCGACCGGCGCAGGAGTGCCGCCCTCAGCAGCCCGAGGTGCCGCCGCCGCGGTGTCGGGGTGGGCCGGGGCCAGCGCCACCTGCTCGGTCAGCCACTTCTCGTCCGCCTGAAGCTGCCCAAGAGTTTCCTGCAGCCTGGCGATCTGCTCCTCGATGTCCTTCTGCCAGCTGAGGTTGGAATGGATGTGGCGGCGGTGTCGGGCATGCGGTGCACGCTCCCTTGGTCCCTGGTGTGTTGCGCGGTGCTACCCATGTCAGCCCGCTACGGCCGATCTCCCGCCCGAACACACTCCGTACGAGAACACACCACCACTGCCCACCACCCGGGCCCGCCCGTACTCCTGCACACACGGTGGTGAGCAAACCGGAGCTTGTGAACGTTGTGTCAGGTAGGCAACGTAGGGTCGTCGAGGGAAGCCGAGGGCGAGCCATGACCAGGGCACAATGGGCCGAATACGCGGCCTGCCGGAGCACCGACCCCGACGAACTCTTCGCCCCGGGCGCCGCGCAGAACCGGGCGAAGACAGTGTGCACCGGATGCACGGTGCGTACCGAGTGCCTGGCCGAAGCACTCGATGAGCGCATCGAGTTCGGCCTCTGGGGCGGTATGACCGAACGCGAACGCCGGGCCCTGCTGCGCCGCCGGCCAGACGTTGCCTCCTGGCAGAGGGTCCTGAACGACGCACGCCAGGCGTTCGAGCAGTCCACTGCCAGCTGACAGCCCGGTGTACGCAAACGGCCGTGCCCCGGCCGCCCGCCGAGGGCGGCTTCCGCCGCTCACACTGCTCGCAGGCCCCGCACTGGCGCGGGCCGGTAGACGAGGGCACGCGCGGGTGATCACCTCCCACGGAGCCTCCACCAGGAAAGGGGCAATCCTCTGATGATCCGCCTGCCCTCCAGCCACGCCGCGATCACGGCACCGCTCGTCGCCTGTGACACCTGGTTTGGAACGCAGATCTCGGTGAAAGCGCAATTCAAGCTGGGGGATTCCGTGGAAGCAGGCGTTGAAGCGGCCTTCCAATATCAGTGGTTGAACAAAAAGCTAAGCACGCATAGGACCCGGCGATGCGGTCCTTCCTCGGAGGCGATCTACCGAGCCCCTTTCGCCGGCTACCTCGGCCGGCGCGACACCTAGCTGCGCATCGGGATCCGCCGAAACAAGACACCGCAAAGGACTGTCCTGGCGCCCGGGGGAGCAAGTACCCGGCGATCATCGAGCTGTAGGAATACATGCGGTTCGAATGCATTCGCCAGGCGGCAAACCATTGTGATTAGA